>JBOGGP010000050.1:0-12313 GCA_050744105.1 Acidimicrobiales bacterium | reverse complement strand
CCATGACCGCACCGGGAGCGACGGTGGCGGCCAGCGGCGCGCTGTACCGCATCGACCAGATCGGGACCGGGACCGTGACGTTCTATCACCTCGCAGATGGCTCCTATTCTATGCGCATCGACCGGTTCTTCGTCACCGCGAACGTCGACCTCGAGATCCGGCTCAGCCCCCTCGCCGCCCCGCACAGCACCGAGGCGTACCTGGCCGCTCCCTCGGTCCTGGTCGCGCCACTCGACATCACCGTGGGATCACTGAACTTCCCCGTGCCGCCAGGTGTCGACCCGACAAAGTACGGCTCGGTCGTCATCTGGTGCCCGTTGATCAGCAGCGCCTACGCCGGGTCCACGCTGGCCAAGATGTCGTGACAGAATGAGCGCGACGCCCCGGATCGCGCCCACCCCGACCGCGTCGCCCCCGCAGGGTCGGCGACTGGTGTTGTGGGGGCGGCCAATCCAGGTGGTCAAGCCCCGCCGCGGTGACCCGCGACTGCGGCTCTCGGGGGTCATCGTCGCCCTCCAGATCCTCGGGCAGACGGTCCTCGGCTTCAAGGTGTCGATCGCCCAGATCCTGCTCACCGTTGCCGTGTGTGGGCTGATCGATCTGGCGATGACGATCTGGCGCCAGGCTGTTGTGGCGGTGCCAGCCAGCGGCATGTTGACCGGCAACAGCGTGGCTTTCATCCTCCGTGCGTCGGGCACCCGCCACGGGGACTGGTGGAGCCTGCACGGGATCGGGTTCTTCGTGCTGGCCGGTGTCCTGTCCATGGCGTCGAAGTACCTGATCCGGGTGGGGCGGGGCCACCTGTTCAACCCGTCGAATGTCGGGATCGTCTGGACGCTGCTGGTCATCGGGCCGACCCACGTGTTCGCCCAGTACCTGTGGTGGGGCCCCCTCGGCGCCCCGGTGGTCGCGGCCCTGGCGGTGATACTCGTCGGTGGGCCGTGGGTCCTGCGATCGGTGGGGATGATCCCCATGGCGGCGTCGTTCCTGGTCACCTTCGCCGCTCTGATCGGCCTCCTTGCGCTCGGCGGTCACAGCTTCGTCGCCATCTGGCACGCCGGAGCGGTCAGCGGGCTGTCGTACTGGGCCGACATCTGCACATCGCCGGAGGTGCTGGTCTTCGTGTTCTTCATGATGTCGGACCCGCAGACCGCACCCGAGGCGCCTCTCGGGCGGGTCATCTTCGGCACCACCACCGCGGTGGTGGCGGCCGGCCTGGTGTTCCTGGAACCCACCGAGTTCGGGATCAAGGTGGCGATCCTCGCCAGCTTGACCGCGAGCTGCGCGCTGGTGCCGATGATCGAGCTCGCCGTCCGACGGTCCCAGGCGGCAGCAGGCGGGCGGATGCGGGCCGCTTTGGAGCTCCGGCCATCGCTGCCTGGCCTGGCTCGAAGGGCCCTGAGGCCGGCCGTCGCCGCGGCCATCGTCGTCGCCCTCGCCGCTCCGGCCGATACCGCCGCCCTGCGGAGCAATTCCCAGCTCCTCATCATCGAGAAGGGCTTCGTCGGCAAGGCCAACAGCCAGTAGGCGGGCGGGCCGTTTCAGGGTTGCTTGTCGGGGCAAGGGGCGGGGAATGGCCTCGACGGTGCCGAGACGTCCTCCAGGGGGCGGTGGTGCGTCTCAAGGCCGAACCCGGCGATGGCGGCCGCCGACAGCGCAGTGGGGACGGCGGCGACCATGGCGGCCTCGACGATCCCCGGCGGGGTGACGGCACCGGCGGCCAGGCACAGGCCCAGGAAACCGCCCAGCTTGCTCGCCCCGGCCGCCAGGCCGGTTCCCCGCGAGCGCACCAAGGTGGGATACACCTCGGCACCTCGGCGCTTTAGTTTAGGGGGTGAGCACGGCGATCCCGTAGTTGACGAGGCCATAGGCGATCCCGACCCTTGCCGGGCACCACGAAGCTGAGCGTGGTGGGCTTCATGATGTCGATCGTCACCGCCACGGCCATGACGACGACCAGCACCAGGTGCGCGGGGCCGATCGAGGCCCTCGTCGAGGGCTTGGACTCGTCGGACCAAAGGGCGGCGGGAGAGGGTGGAGCGGGCGGGAAGCAGGCCGTAGGTGGTGGCGGCGAGACCGGCGACGATCAGCACCATGCCTGCCACCATCGGGTCGTCCACGGGCCATACCCAGGAGCTGGTAGTGCATGCGCCGGGCGTCGAGCAACATCGGAATGTGGAGGGCCACCCCGGCGCTCACCGATGCGACGCCGACCCAAAAGGCGCGGCGGTGGCTGAGATCGATCGGTGCCCGGTGCCGCTCAGCTCAGGCATCGCTCACATCTAGATCGGTTCAGCGCCTGCGCCGTGACCGCGCTGAGCGGGCGAGCGCGGCCGCTCCCGCCAGGACGAGGAGCCCGGCGCCGAGGAGCCACAGCACCCGGCTCGACGACGGGCCGGGGAAGGCGACGAGGGCTCGGGACAGGTTCTGCTTGCCCGACAGCCGATCGCCGGCTCGGGTATCGGTCCACACCACCAGGCTGGCGCGGTTGGTGCTTATCACACCGAGGCGGTCGCCGATCTGGGGCAGGCCCCGGTTGGCGTCGAGGCCGATCGATGCATCGAAGGATCGATCGCTTAGTTGCACGTGCTTGGTGAACGTCCGTCCGCCGTCATACGACGACTGCAAGGAAACGTCGTTCCTGATGTCCTTCGGATCTGACCTCCGGTCGTAGTAGATGACGTCCAGCCGCCCGTCGGGGGCCACGCCGAGAGCGGGGAGGTACTGGTCGGTGCCGTCTCGGAGGGGTGTGTCGTTTACCCGTCTTGGCGGGCCCCAGCGTCGTCCGAGGTCGTGGGAGGCCCAGAGACGGACATCGGGATCGCCCGACCGGCCGTCGGCGAAGGCAACATACAAAATGGCGCCGGGCCCGGCCACGACGGAGGGCCTCGGTGGGTCGGACATGAGGATCCGCTCCGTCGGCACCACCCCCGTGTCGACCACCGATTCGCTCCAGCCCGTTGTACCACCGTCCTCGTTGGACACGAGGAGGGTCCAGGTCTTGGGGTAGGGGGGACCGCCCATGCCCTGGTGGGCGCCGGTGTAGTCGAGCAGGTCGTCACCCAGGTCGAGGTATGCGATGTGAGGGTTGCCGTGGTGGTCGAAGGTGATCGAAGGGGCGGCGACCAGGGCCCGGTATGGGGAGCTCACCACCACGGGGTGTCCCCAGGTGGCTCCCGAGTCATCCGAGCGGGACACGACGATGGGGTTACCCGCGTCCACCAGGCCCCACGTCGAGGTCTGGGTCGCTTGGAGCCAGGTGAGGAGCAGGCGGCCGGGGGTGGCCGGGTCGGCGGCGAGACGGGTCTCGAATGCCCCAGGACCAGTGATCCGCACCGGCGGCCCCAGGCTGCGCCCACCGTCGGTGGACGTCGCCACCCAGGCGGCGTCGGGCAGGACCCCGAGCCCCGCAACCTTGTCGATCGAGGTGAAGGATACGTACAGCCGGCCGTCGGGGCCGAAGGCGGCGTCGGGGGAGAAGCAGCCTACCTGCTTGCCGGCCACGCCGGGCAGGACCACCGAGGTCCACGTTGCCCCGCCATCGTGGGAGGCGTGCAGCCCGCAGCCCGGGTTGGGAGTATCGATCCGGTTGACCACTACCAGATTGGCCGGGTCCGTGGGGTTGGCCACCAAGGAGGGCGAGTTGGACGCGGTGAGGTCGAGGGGATTGGTGGCCCCGGCGTCGACGGGCAGGTTGCCGCCGACCACTCGGATGCGGTGGGCCGGCGGGCGAACGAGGAAGCCCGCCGTTCCAACGACCGCCAGGACCACTCCGATGACCGCCAACAACGGCGATGTTGCCGGCCGGCGTGGCTGGCGACGAAGGCCTATCACGCCTTCCGGACAAGGCGGTGCATCGCGTAGCCTAAGGAGGCGAAGCCGCAGACGAGGGCCAACCATGCCAGCGCGGTCAGTGGCCACGGCCAGGGATGGCTGTAGCGGGCCACCGCCGTCGGAGGGGACGAAACCGGGTTGGGAGGTTGGCGGGCGGCAGGGAGCGGTGGCAGGGTTGGCATTGGTAGCGGGCTCGCCCCTGCACCCGTCATCACGGTGGCATGCCCGCCCGGCGGGGAGGTCGAAGTGGCGACGCCAGGGCTGCTCGCAGGCAACATTGGCGCAGGCGGGCCAGGTCCGGCCGGCTCAGGTGCGTCGGGCGCCGCCGCTGCGGCCGGCTCAGGTGCGTCGGGCGCCGCCGCTGCGGCCGGCTCCTGGCCTTGGGGCCCGGTTGGTTGCGTCGCTGAGACGAAGGGCGTGTAGATCTCGGCCTGGTCGGTGGCAGGCAAGGTCTGGTTAGTCGGCCCGGCATCCGCCGGCGCCGTCGACCCACCGGCAACGAGCACCGTGCCACAGCTGCGCGGCGACGCGCTCTCACAGGCCGGGCCTTCGAGCAGGGTGGCGGTATGGTTGCCTCGGGCCGTGGCCATGGGAGCGGTGTCGCGCCAGGAGTTGGTCGTCGGGTCGTAGAGTTCGGCGGTATCTGTGACGGTGCCCTGAACACCGGCGAAGACCATGGCCCCCCCAGCAACCAGCACCGTGCCGTCGGCCAGCTCGGTGGCGGTGTGCCCAGCCCGAGGATTGCGGGCAGGGCTGGCCGGGCTCCACGTTCCGCTGCTCGGGTCGTACAACTCGGCCGAGTCGGTGTAGACCGGTGTCCCAGATACGGGATTGGTGGAGACCACGCCGCCGGTCACCAGGACCTTGCCGCACTCGTCGCCGCAGGGTTGGGTCGAGACGAGGGTGGCGGCGTGGCCGAAGCGGCCGATGGCGAGCGGCGCGGTGGGGGTCCAGGTGCCTGTCTGAGGGTCGTAGAGCTCAGCCGTGGTGAGCGGCTCCTTCGCACCCTGGGCCTCCACGGTGATGGTGAAGTGTCCGGCAGGGCTACCTGCGGAGGTCCCGGCGGCGACGGGCACCGGAGGAAAGATCACCGTGTTGCTGGCCCGGTCGAACGTCCCCCCGCCATCCGCGGAGAGCAGTACAAGGTGGCCAAGGTGATCGGTCACGACCGCACCGGACGCGGAGGACACCCCCCCGTTGTAGTAGTCCAGCGTCAAGGTCAGCGGGCTTCCCGGGGCCACCAGGCTGCCGGGCGCCTCCGACACCGTGGCCACGCCGAGAGCCACTCCCGGCTCGGAGCCCGTGACGATGGTATGGGATAGGCTGCTGGCAGTCCCGGCGCCGTGGATGCCAAAGTTGGTCTGCGTGTGGTCGGCGATCGGGGTGGGCGGCGAGGTCGGGTAGTCCATGAGCACCCTTACCGTTACCGTGATCACGGCTGCCGGTTGGGCCGGGGTGGTTGATGCGGAGACGGTCAGCGGCGGAAACGTGAGCACCCGAGAATTGGGATCCGGTACCAGCGACAATGCTTGCTCGGTGGAGTCACGGGCACTGACAAAGGCAACCTCCCTTGGCAGAAGCGTGCTGCTCAACGTGGTCGTGGCCGATGCACCACCAGAGTTGAAGACGGCAAAGCTGTAGGTGATGAGATCGCCGGGCCGGACGACGCTGCCCGGCGCCGGCGTGGCCGACCCGGAGACGCCGATCGCCGGGCCCGATTGGTGGGGACCCACGAGGGGGCCGGTACCGCCTCCGGGGGTGCCGTCGATCTGGGGTGCATCCGACAATTGCGTCGTCGATTTGAGGGCATCCGCTGGGCCCTGTCCGAGCCCCCCGGCGACGAGGACCCTCCCGTCGGGCAGGAGGGTGGCCGTGTGGTCCGAGCGACCGCACAGGACGGTGGCCGCTGAGGCGCACGTCGATGCGAGGGATCCGGTGGGCAAGAAGGTGTCGGACGCCGGGTCGTAGAGCTCTGAGGACGAGATGCCGTCATCCCGGCCGTCGGACGCCGCACCTCCGGTGATCAGGACCTGATCGTCAGCGAGTCGGGTCGCAGTCTGGGCGAGTCTGGCGACGGCCATCTTGCCGGCGGTGAGCCGCCACGTGCCCATGGCCGGGTTGTAGATCTCCGCGGTGTCCAACGCCGTTGGTGCTCGTGGTCCGATGCTCACCGTGACGGTGAAGGTCCTGGCGGAGGCCAGGGGATCGTCGGCGGTCGTACCGTGCGGGACCGTCACGGGCGGGAAGGTGACGAGGTTGGTCTTTGGGTCGAAGGTCCCGTTGTCCGAGGCCGAGACGAACGTCTCATCATTGGGGTCGAGGGCGTCGGTGACGACGAAGTTGGCCTGGTCGGCGGTGCCCGGGTTGAAGTACGTCAGACGGTGGGTCACCACGGTGCCGGGCGAGACGGTGGCGCCGAACGGAGGCGCAGCTGACACGGAGACACGTGCTGCCGCACCGGTTACAGGTGTGACCTGCTCCTCAATGGCCACCGGGTTGGAGGCTCGGCCGTCGAGGTTGGCGGCGTTGACCAACTGTCCCCCGTCGGATGGTTGTGCGGCCCGCACGACGGCCGTGACCGTGATGATGCCGGCCGGGTCGGTCGCCGTGGTGCCCGGCGGGACGGGGTGGGTCAGCGGGACGGCCACCTGACCGCTGGCCGGATCGAAGCTCCCCCCGTTGCTCACCGAGGCGAAGAGAAGCTGAGGGGGGAGCTGGTCGGTGACGACACCGGTGGCGCCAGCTTCCCCGGTGTTGAAGTAGGCAAAGGTGTAGGTGATGAGCGTCCCTGGCGTGACGATGCTGGACAATGGGGGGTCGGAGGTTGCGCTCAGCCGTAGGGTGGGCCCCGGTCCCGGCGGCGGTGCCCCGACCTGGAACGGTAAGCGGCCACGGGTGAGGGTGGCATCACTGCCGATCGGTGTGTCGGTGGCGAACTGGGCCGAGGGGTCAATGCCTTCGCCGCCGGTCACCAGCACCTCGCCATCGTCGAGCAGGGTGGCGGTGTGGTCGAAGCGTCCTATGTCGAGGCTGCCGGTCGGGCGCCAGGTCCCGGTAGCCGGGTTGTAGATCGTGGCCGTCCTGAGCGGTGTCACCCCGTCCGAGGGGTCGAAGTCCGTGGTCCCCCCGGCCACGAGGACGGTCCCGTCCTTCAGCAAGGTCGACGTGCTCTTGTAGGCCGCCACCGGCACGGGCGGAGCCGGCGCCCAGGTCCCGTCGCCGTAGGTGAAGCGGTCGACGACGATGGGGATCGATGTGCCGGCCGGGGTCGTTGCCGTCACATCCACGGATCCCGGACCGTGGGGCGGGCTGACAGCGTCCAACTCGGTGTCGGAGATCACGATCACACTGGTGGAGGCGGTGGCGCCGAAGTGCACGGTCGTGTCCGGGAAGCCGATATCAGTCCCCGTGATCTGCACATGAGTCCCACCCGAGACGGCTCCGGCGTCCGGGATGACGGCGGTGACCGAAGGGGCGAGCGCGTACTGGAAACGGGCGACGTTGGTGGTGATCGAGGTCTGCACTGGTGTGGTGACGGTGACGTCGACGGCCACGGGACCCGCGGCGGGAGGGCTGACGACCTCGATCCGGTTGTCGGAGTCGACGCTCACCTGTGTCGCGGGTGTCGCCCCGAAGGACACCCCGGTCGCCCCGGTGAAGCCGGCGCCGGTGAGGACCAGACTCGTGCCCCCACCGACCGCCCCGCCGCTCGGAGCGACGTTGGTGACGGTCGGGGGCTGTACGGCCGCCGAGGGGTCGAAAACCTCGGCCGAGCGGAGCGCCGTCCCCCCGGCTGAGCCCCCGGTGACCAGGACCGACCCGTCGCCGAGCGCCGTGGTGGTGGCGGACCGGCGGGCGGAGAGGAGGGAGCCGGTGGCGGCCCATGTCCCGGCGGTGGGATCGTAGATCTCGGCGCTGGAGAGGGCATTGCCCGCCGGATCGGATCCGCCTTGGACCAGCACCCGGCCATCGACCAGCAGGGTGGCTCCATGATCGCGTCGGGACGCCTCCATGGCCGGTGTGGGGTGCCAGCTGGACGTTGCCGGATCAAAGATCTCCGCCGTTCCCGACCCGGCCACGAGGACCTGTCCGCACCAGGGAGGCGGGGCCCCGTTGGCCGGACGGCAGGGCGGTCCGTCTAAGACAGTGGCGGTGTGCCCGGCGCGCGCAGAGCCCATGGCTGGGACCGGCGCCCAGGCTACGCCCCCCGGGGCCCCGGACGCGGGCAGGGTGAGAATCTCGGCACTGGCAAGCGGCTGACCCGTGGCGTCTTCGCCACCGGTCACGAGCACTTGGCCATCTCCAAGCACCGCGAGCGCGTCATCGGCGCGAGGCGTCGTCATGGGAGGTGCCGCCTGCCATCCCTGGTCGGGGGTCGAGGGATCGAAAACCTCCACGGAGGCGAGGGGCCGGCCCGACAAGTCGCGGCCGCCGATCTCCAGCACCCTGCCGTCGGGCAGGAGTGCGGCCCGCTGCCCCGTCCGGGCCTGGATCATTGGCGGCCCCGGCGTCCAGACCGCGCTTTGGCCGGGCCCGGGCGGCAGGTAGATCTCGGTGCTGGCCAGGGCGTTGCCCGAGCCGTCGCTGCCTCCTGCGACGAGCACCCGACCGTCGGCCAGGAGGGTGGCCGCACCATCCGTGCGGGCGGTGATCAGCGCCGGACCCTCCGTCCAGGTGGCGGCGGCGGGGTCATAGAGCTCGCTCTCCTGGGTCGCGGCAGCCCCCCCGGCGACAAGTACACGTCCGCAGTAGGTGGGTGCCGGGCTGGCGGAGGAGCGGCAGGCCGGGCCGTCCAGAAGGGTGGCGGTGTGACCGTCCCGGCCGGTCGCCAGCTGGCCCACCTCGTGCCACCGGCCGGCGATGCCGGTGCTCGCCACGGCCGCTGGCGCGACCGAGGCGAGCCCGGCAACCCCCGTAATGGCGGTGAGCGCTGCTCGTGCCACCGGCCGGTACCAACGACCATGCTTGGCCCACGGCCAAAGTTCTCGGATTACCATAACGGCTCGTCCCCCCTTGCCCGCTGGCCCTGCTCCCGCCCGCACTCACGTGGAGGGCAGAACGTTAGCAACCGCGACAGCAGGGGTGTTGGCGCGCAAACCAGCAGTCGGTCGGAAAGGAGACCCCCACAAGGGCAGATCCCCACAAGGGCAGCGGACGACATGTGCGGAATTGCACATTGCCAAGGTCGTATTCCGTGTGGGATATTAGGGGAACTGAACAGCGGTGGGTTGGGCCAGAACGAGGGAGCGGTAGATGAGACGAGCACGAGTCCCGGTAGAGGCTGGATTCGGGGGTCTGGCTGCCCTGGTGGCACTGGCGGGACCGGCATGGGCGTGCCTGGCTACGATCTCGCCGGTCCTTGAGAGCCTTCAGCCCTCCCAGGTTCAGGCTGGCGCCCAGGTTGTCGTCACTGGCGAGCACTGGTCTCCTGCCAGTGCAGTCCAACTGCATTGGCAGAGCGCGGCAGGGGTGCCCTTGGGCTCCGCCATACCCGACGCCGCTGGGGCGATCTCTCAACCAATCGTGGTTCCGACCGATGCCGGCGCGGCCACGTACTACGTCGTGGCTGTGCAGGGCTCAGCGGTGGAGCCGTCCGTGCTCCAGGTAGTCGCCCCTGGGGCGGTCCAGCCTTCACCGGTCCCATCAGGCGAGCCGACGCCGGTGAACGCCCAACCTCTGCCGGTCCAGCCTTCACCGGTCCCACCAGGCAAGTCGACGCCGGTGAACGCCCAACCTGCCGCCCCCACAGGAGGAGCCTCGGTCTTGAAGGCGACCCCCGCACAGCCAGCAGCACTCGGTGGTGGGAGTTCCTCGGCAGTTGCCCAAGCGGCCCCTCCGAGTTCTGGCTCGCCGGCTTCCCAGCGCGGGCCTGCCTCCCCCGCCGGAGCGCAGTCCGGTCCCGTTGCCCCTGGCCAGGCGGCGGCGGGCGCGCCGTCAGCCGTTCCACGACCTCTGACTCGTCAGGGAATCGGTGACCTTTGGAGCGGTTTCGCTCATGGTGACACCCCATCCGTCGGCCTGCTCAACATCCCGGGCTCGTCGTCGGTCAGATTCCCTGCCGTCGAGGTGGCCGGCGTGCTGGCGGCCTTGGCCGCCATGGCGGGTGGTTTTGGGATCGCGGAGTTGCGGCGGGCAAGGGCGTACGCCAGGGCTGGTCGCTGATCTCGCTCGGGTGACCTTTTGATCGACGTCGCACGTCGAAGTGATCGAGTGAGGTCAGGCGGCGGATGGACCAGAACCGGACAACCCACGTAGCGAGGCTTGGCGGCCCAGGGCCGTTCGACTGGTGACACCGACTTTCGAGAAGACGTGGGTCAGGTGAGATTGGACGGTGCGGGGCGAGATGTGCAGGCAGCGAGCGACCTCGATATTGGTAAGACCTTCGATGACCAAGCCGATGATCCTTCGTTCGGCCGCCGTGAGTAAGGTCCAACCGTCGTCGGGTTGCTCGTCCGACACCGGATCGCAGGCCATGTCGATGGCAGCAGCCAGAACCAGGTCTCGCCCTCGTTCCCAGGCGAGGGCGAACGCCTCAGGCGACAACCTCTGGCTTACCTGCGCAAAGTCGGCATCATAGCTGGGCGTGTCCGGGGCAAACCGAGCCAGGCCGTGAACCTGGCGGAGCCGGTCCGCCGCCCCGAACAACGTCGCCGCCCGGTCAGGGAACCGTGCCGCCTCAAGACCGCCCCGGGCTTCGAGACAGGGTGCAATCCCCTGGGGACAGCCCATGGTCTGGTAGAGACGGCAGGCGTCGACATACCTCCGGAGGGCACCCTCTCGGTCGTGCTCGTCACGGGCCAGATGGCCCCTGGCGAGAAGCGCACCCGCAATATCATGACCGCGGGGGGTACGTCGAGCCACCGCCAACGCTTCGTCGATGAGGGAGCAGGCGGCTGCATGGTGACCGCTCGCGTCGGCGATCTGTCCGAGGCTTCGAAGGACCATGCTGCACGTTCCTCCGGCGGCCCGGGCCGCCCCCATCGACTGCTCAAACAGGGAGCGAGCGCCGGGAAGGTCGCCCTCGGCCTGGGTCGCCCGTCCCAGGCCGGCCAAGGCCACCAGGACGGCGCGCGGAGACCCAAGACGGCGGGCCAGGGCCAGCGCCTCAGAGGCCAGGGCCCGTGACGATCGCGGGTCGCCGCCGGCCAGTGCGGCCTCACCCAGGGAGCTCAGGGCGCTCGCATGTTCGTAATGCTGACCGGTGGCCTGGGCACACGAGCCAGCCTCGCGCAGATCGCGCTCAGCCGACCACAGTTCGCCGTGAGCAAGGGCGATGTTGCCCAATTCGAGGAGAGCGAAGGCGAGGCTCTGGGGATCGCCGTACCGACGGGCCACCTCCAAGGACTGCAGGAGGAGCTCGCGACCCCGGTGATCGTCCGTCCCGTCGTTGTAGGCGGAGAGGGCCAGGGCATGAGCAAGGCACCACGGGTCTTCGACTTGGCGGGCCAAGTCGACGGCGGACTCCAGCATCGGAAGTGCGGCTGCCGTGTCACCGGCGACCTGGCGGCAGTTGCCGAGCAGGAGTCGCCCCCTCCCCACGGCCGTCAGATCCCCGACCGCCTGGCTCATTGCCATGCCACGCTGCAGGAGATCCTCGGCCTCCTTCAGGTCGCCGGTCATGACCGCCATGAACCCTGCTCCCCACGCCGCCCGTCCCCGAAGGGCTGGCGTCGCCCCGGTGATCCCAGTCGCCCCGGTGATTCCAAGAGCGCGCTCTAGCCACTCGCGGCCTTCGCTGAAGCGAGCCCGGACACGCCAGTAGAGGGTCAGGGAGGAGGCGATTCGCAGGGCGAGGCCGGCGTCGGCTTCGCTCGTCGCCCACCGCATGGCGGTGGTCAGGTTGGCAGCTTCGAGGTCTAGCCTTGTCAGCCACCGCCGCTGATCAGGGCCGGTCAGGTATAGCTCCGCGTGCTCCGCCACCCCAGCACACCATTGCGCGTGGGACCTTGCGGTGCGGGCCTCCTCTCCCGCTTCGCGGAGGCGCGCCTGACCGAAGGCGCGGATGGTCTCAAGAAGGCGGTAGCGAGCGTCAGGACCCGTGTTGTCAGTGTGGACCAGTGATGATTCCACCAGCCTGGTGAGCGCTACCAGGATACCTGTGGGTTGGAGGGCTCCTACGGCGCAGACTGCCTCCACGCCCTCGATGTCGCATCCGCCGACGAATACGGACATCCGGCGCAGGAGCGCCTGCTCGGAGGTAGCGAGCAACTCATAGCTGGAGGCCACCGCGGCGTCGAGCCCGTTGTGCCGGGAAGCGTGAATGTGCGGTCCGCCAACCAGGAAGTTGAGACCACGATCGAGTCGGGCCAGGATCTGGCCTGGCGACAACACGCCTACCCACGCGGCCGCCACCTCTATGGCCAGGGGTACGCCATCGAGGCGACGGCAGAGCTCGGCCACTTCTGCCGTCCCTGATCCTTCCAAGACGAAGGACGGGCGCACGGCCGACGCTCTCGCCACGAAGAGGCGGACAGCGTCG
>JBOGGP010000049.1:0-12374 GCA_050744105.1 Acidimicrobiales bacterium | reverse complement strand
GCGAAGCCCGACCAGGCCAGGTAGACCTCGGCCAGGTCGGCGTCGGAGCGCCACGCCCGTGCCTCGATCAGGGGCAGGATGCCCGAGCCGTACCCCCCCGGCGGCGGGCCCCATATGCGGGCGTCGCCGGTGCCCGCAGCGCGCACCGGGTTGTCCTCGGGCGCCTCGTCGAGGCCGGCCACCATCTCGACGGCGTCGTCGAGGAGGCCCACCAGGTGGGGGAAGGCGTCACGGAAGAACCCCGAGATCCGCAGCGTCACGTCCACCCGGCCCCGGCCCAGCTCGTCCAAGGGGATCGGCTCGAGGCCCACCACCCGGCGTGACTCGCTCTGCCAGAGCGGTCGGGCGCCGAGGAGGGCGAGGGCCTCGGCCGCGTCGTCGCCGCCGGTGCGCATGGCCGCGGTGCCCCACAGCACCAGGCCGACGGTGCGCGGGGGCGCCCCGGTGTCGGCCCGGTGACGCTCGACCAGGGCGTCGGCCAGCTTGACCCCGACGGCCCAGGCCAGCGGCGTGGGCAGAGACTTGGGGTCCACCGAGTAGAAGTTGCGGCCGGTGGGCAGGGCGTGGGCGGCCCCCCGGGTGGGCGCCCCGCTCGGCCCGGCGGGCACGTAGCGGCCCTCCAGGGCGGCGGCGATGTTGGCCAGTTCGTCGGGGGTGCGGCGCAGGGCCGGCACCAGGGTGGCCGCCACCCAGGCCAGGGTGGGGTCGCTGCCAGCGCCGGCCGTGCCCGGGGGGCCTGCGCCGGCCGTGCCTGGGGGGCCTGCGCCGGCCGTGCCCGGGGGGCCGGCGGCGGCCGTGCCTGGGTCCCAGCCCCGCTCGGCCAGGGCCTCGACCAGCTGGCGGCACCTGGCCTCGACGGCGTCGACCTCCGCCCGGCGCCCGGCCCCCAGGTCCACCCCGAGGCCGGCGGCGACCGTGGCCCGCAGCGACGGCACCCCGGCCTGGGGGAGGCGGGTTATGGCCAGGACCATGTCGACCAGGGCATCGCCGTCGGGCGGACGGCCGAGGACGTGCAGCCCACCGCGGATCTGGGCGTCCTTGAGGGCGCAGAGGTAGCCGTCGACGTGGCGGACGACGTCGTCGAACTCGTCGTCTTTCGGCTGGCCCTCCATGCCCAGGTCGCGGTGGATCTCGGCCTCGACCAGGAGGGCCCAGACCTGGCGGCGCAGCTCGGGCAGCTTGGCCGGGTCCATGGCCTGGACCTCGGCGTAGGCGTCGAGCAGCTGTTCGAGGCGGGCCAGCTCGTCGTAGGTCTCGGCTCGGGTCATCGGCGGCAGCAGGTGGTCCACGACCACGGCGTGGGCCCGGCGCTTGGCCTGGGCGCCCTCGCCGGGGTCGTTGACGATGAATGGGTAGACGAGCGGCACGTCGCCGAGGGCGGCGTCGGGGAAGCAGGAGGGGCCGAGGGCGTTGGCCTTGCCCGGCAGCCATTCCAGGGTGCCGTGCTTGCCCAGGTGGACGACGGCGTCGGCCCCCCAGACCTGGTCCAGCCAGCGGTAGAAGGCCAGGTAGTGGTGGGGAGGGGGCAGGTCGGGGGCGTGATAGGTGCCGATGGGGTCGGGGCCGAAGCCCCGGGGCGGCTGTATGGCGACGAGGGCCCCGCCCAGGTCGATGCCGGCGAAGCACAGGTCGTCGCCGCCGAGGTAGACCTGCCCCGGGGGCGGCCCCCAGACGCTCTCGACCTGCTCCCGGGCCTCGGCAGGCAGGGTGCGGTACCAGTCGAGGTAGGCCGGCGCGCCCAACCGTCCCACGGCCGCCGCGGCCTGGGCCGGGCTCAGCCCCGCCGACTCGTAGGTGAGGTGGTCGGACAGCTCGGCCATGAGCTCGTCGCCGCTTGCCGGGATGCGCTCGACGGCCACGCCGGCGGCGCGCAGGCAGCCGAGCAGCTCGATCGCCGACGCCGGGGTGTCGAGGCCCACGGCGTTGCCCAGCCGGCTGCGCCTGGTCGGGTAGGCGGACAGGAGGATGACCACCCGCCTGGCCCCGGCCGGTGTGTGACGCAGGCGAGCCAGGCGCAGGGCGAGGCCGGCGACGCGCGCGCTGCGTTCGGGGTCGGCCCGGGTGGCGTTGACGGCGCTGCCGAGGCCGGCCCCGTCGTCGACCTCCTCCCGGAAGGCAAACGCCGGCCCGACGATGCGCCCGTCGAACTCGGGGAGGGCCACGCCCATGGCCACGTCGAGGGGGGCCAGGCCGGCGTCGTCGTCCTGCCATTCCTGCCGGGAGCGGTTGGCCGAGGGGGCCTGGAGCACGGGGACGCCGAGGGCGGCCAGGTGGGGCACCTCCCAGCCGTCCGGGGCGGGGCCGGGGCTCGTCGGGGCGGCGGCCGAGCCCGAGGCCAGCACCGTGGTGACGACCACGTCGGCCCCCCGCCGGCGGCAGATGTCGAGGGCGGGCACGGACCCGTCCGAATCTGGGCGCAGCGAGTAGCAGTACACGGCGAGCGTGTCGGCGCCGGCGGCGTGAAGTGCGGCAGCCAGGTCCTCGACGAAGGTGGTGTTGCCCGCCACCAGGTGGGCCCGGTAGAAGACAATTGCGACCAGGGGCCGGCGGCCGGCGGGGCTGAGGGCGGGGTGGCCGGCGGCCGGGATGCCCTCAGCGGTCGTGGCGGCGTCGAACACGCCGGTCATGGGGAGCTCGGCCGGTGGGTCGAAGCCGAAGCCGCCCATGAGGACGGTGTCGGCCACAAAGCGCATGCAGCCGGCAAGGTTGTCCGGCCCGCCGGCGGCCAGGTAGCGGTGGACCTCGGCGGCGATGCCGGCTGGGACCGACGACGCCTCGGCCAGCTCGGCGTCGGGCTGAGCCTCGCCGCCCACCGCGACGAGGGCCACGCCGGCCGCCGCGCAGCGCCGGCGCAACTCGTCGAAGGGCTCCTCCCAGGCCCGGCGCCCCCCGAGCAGCCTGACCACCACCGCCGCCACGCCGGCCAGGTCGGGGACCGACGCCACGGTGGCGCCGGGGACCAACCGGGCCGGGTTGGCGCCCCGCACCGGCGGGAAACCGGGCGGGAGGCGGTGCAGGACCGAGCGCAGGGCAAGCAACTCGGTCTCCGCGTTGGTCAGCAGCAGCAGGGCCGGGCCGCTCCGGGGGACTGACATATGGGACCTCCATCCTCGTGGCGGGACGCGCTCGCCCCATATGCCACGGTCAGTCTCCTGACTCCCGGATCGACGCTCCCCCCGCCTTCCCGGACCGGGGGGCCAGCGGCCCTGCGTCCAGTGGCTGATCTGGGGTTCGCTCCCCGGTCACAGTGGCGGGACCGTGCCGGGCTCACACCGGCTTCCTGGCACCGTGGCCGCTGACAGGCTAACCGGCGGACGCCGGGTTGCTACGCTGGATCTCGCGCTTTCGGCCGTGATCCCCTGGTAGCGTGGTACACAACACGGGTGAGGACCCGAGAGATCAGCCGCTGTACATGAGTCGACTCTGGCAGAGCGATTGGCCACGCTGACCATCGCAGAGATCGACGCGATGAGCGACCAGGAAGTCGCTGAGTTCATGGGGGCAACGGCTGAGGAGTTGGCGTCGAGTGGCTCGCGGTGCTTCTGACAAACAGCCAATACCTCGCCCCTCGAGGCGAACCTTCGACACCGTGAGCCGCGCGAGATCCACCGGGGAGTCGCCCTGTTTTCCCAGGCCGATCGGCTCGCGTCGTTCGAGGATGGAGTCCACGGCGGTAGCGTCCTTGAGCGAGGCGCTTCAATGTGGGCACTGTCCGGGAGCCGGCGATCAGGGACAGTCGGCCGCGAGGTGCTGCGCTCACGTTCTGGGGCACCCCAGCGCCCGTGGTCACGCTCACGACCGGTGGCGGCGGCTGTCGACACCCGCCAAACTATCCGCGGCACACCTATGGGTCAGAGCGGGCCCTCACTCGGGCCTACGGGTCCCGCTGTAAGAGGGTGTCCTGCGTGGATGGGCCTATGCCGCCCTGCCACTGGTCGACGCGGTCAGCCGAGCAGGGTCGCGCCGATCAAGACCGTCTCGAAGCTCATGACTATGACGAACGAGCCTCCGTAGTCGTCGATCGTCGCCTCTACGGCGTCGAGCAGACCAGGGCTCCGCTTACCGTGATATCGTATTGGTCTTCCGGTTGATATCAAGGAGGCGTCATCGCAGTGCGCACGGTCGTGGACATCGATGAGAACTCTCTGCGTGAGGCACGTGTCGCCTTGGGCACGACCACAAAGGTGGAGACTGTCAACCGAGCGCTCGTTGAGGTGGCAGCGCTCGCCGCTCGTCGGCGCGATCTGGAGCGCCTCGCCAGCGGTGGTTTGTCGGCTCTCGGCGACGAGGAGTTGTACCGCAACGCGTGGCGGTAGCCACCCACCTCGCCGACAAGAGCGCGCTCGCCCGAATGAGCGACGAGGAGGTCGCTCGACGACTCGACTCGGCCCGATGATCGAGGCCGGCCTCATCGGCACGTGCGGCATCATCGAGCTTGAGGTCCGGTTCTCAGCGCGCTCACATAGCGACTACGAGCAGTTCACGCGCGATCGCGGGGTCGGCTATGAGTCATTCCTGATGCCCGATGAGATATGGGACCGGGCCCTCGAAGTGCAGAGCGCCCTCTCCGAGCGTGGCCAACTTCGCGCCGTGAAGTTCCCCGGACCTGCTCATCGCCGCGACCGCCGAACGGGCACGGCCTCGTGGTGATCCACTACGATGCCGACTACGACCTCATCGCCGGTGTCACTGAGCAGCCTTGCGAATGGGTCGCACCTCAGGGATCGGTCTCCTGAAAAGGGTATGCTGAGTTGCTCCGCAGCCGGCACGTCGGACCGTCGTGCACCCAGACGCCTCGCCAAGGCGGAACACCATTTGCTCTCAACGTGGACAGCCTCACGGCATGCCAAGGGTACGGTTGCTAGAGAAATGGACCTATCCGCCGCAGCCAAGACTCGGTCACCTGACCTGCCCCATATCGTTCGCCAGCAGCGTCCCAGAATCCCGTCTTGGAGGTGCCCCGGAAACGCCGGGTCCAGGTCGTTATTCTGCACCGTCCACGGCCGTTCTAGAGGGGTCCGGAAGTCCGGAACGGGCGCGCCGAGTGTGCGTGCCGGCCGGTGCGTTGAGATTGTCGTTTTGTGCGAACTGGACCCGGCCTTCAGGATGGTCGTGGTCGGCTATCGCAGCATGGCTCGCTCGGCCTGTCACCGGCGGGATCGGCGTGTCGGTCATGAACCGGCGGGTTTAGGTCACACGACGACGGACCGCCAGAGGGTCACGGCGATGAGCTTGCCAAGGGGTCCCGGCGGAGCGCAAGCGCAGAGCTGGGCGAGACCTTGGGGGGCGTCGCGCCAACTGTGGAACGCGAGCTGTGCGAGACCTTGGGGGGCGTCGCGCCAACTGTGGAACGCGAACTGGCCGTCCTTAGCTTAGGGGCCCTTAGGGGGCTGGCCACGTATCGGGGGTGCTCCCGGAGAAGGCCCCTCGACCCAGGTCCGGGTACGAGTCACCACGCGTACCCGAAGTGCGCTCAAGGCCATCGCCACCGCGCAAGGTCGGCGCCTCTCCGACGTGAGCCGGGACGCCCTCGACGACTATGTGGCGGGCCATGCCGGCTGAGCACAAGTTTAGACGCTGGTGGGCTACTAATGAAGTCAGCCGCAGCAATACAACGTGCCGGATGGACGGATCCAGTGAAATGGACGTGAACTGTCGATATGTGACAATAAACGTCCAAAGCACTGGATCCGTCCATCCGGCGGTCCCGTTTTAGCCTCCCGCGGGCCTGGAGCCGTGCCGAGCCGGCCGGACGATGCTGGAGTTGGCCACTGGCGCGTCGATGGGAAGCAGTTCGGGTCGCTTGTCGATGGCCAGCGTGGGCGCCAGCTGGGAAGCCGGGGGGGCCGCTTCCCAGGTCGCGGCCGGCGCACCACGGAGGTCCGGTTCGCCGCCCGGTGCAAAGCGGGGTTCGGCGACCGCCGGCCTTCTCCCTCCCGCCCGGAGGGCTCGTGGGCTCAACCGCGATAAGCGTCCCGACGATGGTCGATGTCGAGCACGTAGACGGTCTGGGTCTCGTCGTCGATGCGATAGCGAATGCGGTACTCACCTCGGCGGGCGCGCCATTGTCCCTCGAACGGCTTCCGCAGCGGCGCGCCCACCCGCCGCGGATCGGCGGCGAGCGCGTCGAAAATGAGCTCGACGCATGCGGCGGCAACCGGCTCGGGCAGCCGCTCGGCCAGCCGGCGGGCGGCGCTGCGGGCCACGACGACCCGGAAGCTCAACTGGACCGCTCGCGGCCCTCATGGGCGACGAGGCGTCGTACGGCCTGCTCTTCGAGGACGTCACCGGCAGCGACCTCGGCCTCTGCAACCCGCAGGCGCGCTTGGGCCTCTGGGTCAGCCAGTAACTCAAGGGTTGCCTCGATGGCCTCCAGGTCCTCGGCTGCCACGAGGACGACGTACTCACGTCCGTTCTTCGTTATCCGAACCCGCTCGTGGGTGGTCGCCACCTCCTCGGCGATCTCGGACAGCCGAGCCTTCACTTCGGAAAGAGGCAGGGTCGTCATAGACCATAATCATAGTCTGCCATTGGGTTGGCGGCAACTTGCGTGGCCTTCGCCATCGACTTCCTGGCCCTGGCTATCGTGGGCTGGGCGTTGTCGTAGCTGTCGCCCCCAGGCCCCCACCCGGGTGACCCACCAGATCGACATGGCCGTCACCGCCCTGGCCGACTCCGACGACTCGTCCGTCGATGCGGTAAGCGTGGGCCACCGGTTGCTGGCCGACACCACAGACGACTGGTGATCGAGCGAGGCAGCATCTACTGGGCGGACCTTGGAGCGCCGGTCGGTTCCCGCCCGGCCAAGCGGCGGCCGGTACTCGTCATCTCCGCCACCACATACAACCGAAGCCGCCTGGCGACGGTCCTCGCCGCCGGCATCAGCTCGAACACTGGCTTGGCAGCCATGCCCGGCAACGTGTTCCTCCCCGCAGCCACCACAGGGCTGCCTCGGGACTCGGTCGTCAACGTGACCGCCTTGGTCACCTTGAGCAAGACTGACCTCGAGAACCGCGTCGGCGCCGCCCCGCCAGCGCCTCTGAGCGAGGTGGACCGAGGCCTTCGCCGCGTCCTCGATCTGTAGCTCCGCGGGCCCCTGACGCGCGGGCACCTCGGCTCGCCGGCGGTGACCACCGCCTACAGGCTGCGCTCGGTGGAGGGCTCGACCCGGGGCGCCCCTCGGGTGCGGCGGCGCTGAGGCAAACGTGGCGCCCCGGCCCGGCTACGAGGGCACCCTTTCTCCAAGTCTGCCCAGCGCGCCGGGCCTGCGGCGAGCGGCCCTGCGTCCTGCCCCCCCAGGTGGTCGGGTCAGGCCGGCGGCGCGACTTGAGCTTCGCCGCGACCCGTTGTAGTGTTCAACTAAGCCACTAGTTGAATGAGGTGCAATGATCGAATTCCAGCTCGACTCCGGCTCGGGGGTCGCCACCTACATCCAGCTGGTCCAGCAGGTCCACCAGGCACTGCAGCTGGGCCTTCTCGAGCCCGGCGACCAGCTGCCCACTGCCCAACAGGTCGTCGCCAGGCTGGCCATCAACCCCAACACGGTGCTCAAGGCCTACCGGGACCTCGAACGAGAAGGGCTGGTGCGCCCCCGGCCGGGGCTGGGCACCTTCGTCGTCGGCACGCTGTCCCGCACCGATCCCGCGGTCCAGGCCCGGTTCCTGGCGTCGATGACCTCCTGGCTGGGCCGGGCCCGAGCGGAGGGCCTCGGACCCGACGACATCGAGGCGATCTACCGCACCGCCGTGCGCAACTCCTTCGCCGAGGGCGTGGCGTGACCGCCGCCATCGAGGCCCGGGGCCTGGGCAAGCAGTTCGGGGGTCGCCGGGCCCTGCACGACTGTGACCTCGCCATCCCCCAGGGCAAGGTCGTCGGGCTGGTCGGGCCCAACGGCGCAGGCAAGACCACGCTGCTGCACCTCGCCGTCGGACTGCTCTCGCCCACCCAGGGCACGATCAGGGTCCTCGGGGGCCTTCCCGGAGGCGGGCCGGCGGGGCTCGGCCGGGTCGGCTTCGTCGCCCAGGATACGCCCGTCTACGCCGGGCTGTCGGTCGCCAAGCACCTTCGGATGGGAGCCCTGCTCAACCGGGGCTGGGACGCCCAGATGGCGGCGGGCCGGGTCGACCGGCTCGGCCTGGACCGGCGCCAGCGGGCCGGGTCGCTCTCGGGCGGCCAGCGGGCCCAGCTGGCTCTCACGCTGGCCATCGCCAAGCGCCCCGAGCTGCTCCTCCTCGACGAGCCGGTGGCCAGCCTTGACCCCCTGGCCAGGCGCGAGTTCCTCCAGGACCTCATGGAGGTGGTCGCTTCCGAGGGGGTCAGCGTCGTGCTCTCCTCCCACCTGGTCGCCGACCTCGAGCGGGTCTGTGACTACCTGGTGGTGCTGGCCAGCTCTCGGGTGCAGGTAGCCGGCGAGGTGACCGAGCTGCTCGCCTCCCACCGCCGCCTGTCGGGGCCGCGCCGGGACCCGGGCAGCCTTCCGGCCGACCAGGAGGTGATCGAGGAGAGCCACACCGACAGGCAGACCACACTTCTCGTGCGCACCGGGGCCCCAATCCTCGACCCGACCTGGACCGTCAAGCCGGTGACCATGGACGACCTGGTCATCGCCTACATGAGCCAGGCCCGCGACGCCAGGGGGGACGGCTCCCCTCGCCGCGCCCCGTTGGGGGTGCTGCGATGATCCGCTTTGCCTGGATCCAGTCCCGCACCCAGAACCTGGTGGCCATCGCCGGCCTGGTTGGCCTGGCGGTCGCCCTGGCGATCACCGGGCCGCACCTGGTCCACCTCTACTACACCCTCGTCGCCGGCTGCCAGGCTCGGGGCAACTGCCCGACGGCCACCGAGGTGTTCCTCCGCCACGACAGCGCCCTGCGGGGATGGCTCGGGATCCTCGTCGTCGTGGTGCCCGCCGTGGGCGGCATCTTCTGGGGAGCGCCCCTCGTCGCCCGCGAGCTCGAGACCGGCACGTTCCGGCTGGCCTGGACCCAGGGGGTCACCCGCACCCGCTGGCTCGCCGTCAAGCTCGGCGTGGTCGGACTGGCCAGCACGGCCCTGGCCGGGCTCCTCGCCCTGATGGTGACGTGGTGGGCCAGCCCCCTCGACAGGGCCCGCATGGACGCCTGGTCGGTCTTCGACCAGCGAGACGTCGTGCCGGTCGGCTATGCCGCCGCCGCCTTCGTCCTCGGCGTCACCGCCGGGATACTGGTGCGCCGGGCCCTGCCGGCCATGGCCACGACCCTGGTCGCCTTCGGCGGCACACGCCTGGCCGTGAGCCACTGGTTGCGGCCCCACCTCCTCTCGCCGGCCAGGCTGTCGGTGGCCCTCGACCCCAACTCCATGGGCTTCGGCAGCGACGGCTCCGGCCCGCCCAACCTGGTCCCCAACCCGCCCGACATGGCCAACGCCTGGATCTACTCGGACCGCATAGTCGACCACGCAGGCCACGCGCTCACCCCCCAGGTGGTGGCCGCCGCCTGCCCGGCCCTCGACAACCCGTCCCTCGGCGGGCCACCCCCAGGGCCGCTCCCCGGCCCCGGCCACGTCTTCACCCTGAAAGTGCCCGGAGCGGTGCAGTCGGCCATGCATGACTGCGTCTCGACGATCGGCACCAGGTACCACGGGCTCGTCACCTACCAGCCGGCCAGCCGGTACTGGGCCTTCCAGTGGTACGAGCTGGCCATCTACCTCGGCCTGGCCGTGGCCCTGGCCGGCGGCTGCTTGTGGTGGGTGCGCCGGCGCCTCTCGTGACCGAAGGGAGCCTCGTCGCGGGTTTGTCGATCCAGGACCTGGCCAGACTGGTAAGGGCGGGCAGCGCTTGCCGGTCTGTCTCGGCCCGATGGCAGGGACAGCATCCCACCGCTAGGTTCGCTGCGGTGCGACCCGCTGGTAGCTCCAACCGAGCGCCGCAGGCGGGGCCTGGCCTGGGGCCGCGCCTGGTGATCGCCGGCACCCACTCGGGCGTAGGCAAGACCACTGTCGCCACCGGCCTGATGGCCGCCCTGCGCGCCGCTGGCCACCGGGTGGCGGCGGCCAAGGTAGGCCCGGACTTCATAGACCCGGGCTACCACGCCCTGGCCTGCGGGCGCCCGCCGCGCAACCTGGACCCGTGGCTGTGCGGTCCGCGCGCCATGGCCCCCCTGGCCGCCCGGGCGGGCGCCGGCGCCGACCTGCTGGTGGTCGAGGGGGTGATGGGGCTCTTCGACGGCGCCGCCGACGGCGCACAATCATCGACCGCCGACGTGGCCCGCCTGCTCGATGCCCCCGTCGTCCTGGTCGTCGACGCCTCGGCGATGTCAGGCTCGGTGGCCGCGTTGGTCCACGGCTACGCCTCCCACGACCCCACGGTGGGGGTCGCCGGGGTGATCCTCAACCGGGTGGGCTCGCAGAGCCACGCCGCCCTGCTGCGCGAGGCGCTCGCCCCCTCGGCCATTCCCGTGCTGGGGGCCCTCGGCCGCGACGACGCGCTGGCCTGGCGGGACCGCCACCTGGGCCTGGTCCCGGTGGCCGAGCGGCCCGGAGAGGTTGGACGGTCCCTGGCGCAGCTGTCGGCCGCGGTGGCCGCCAGCGTCGACCTGGCGGCGGTGGTGGCCCTGGCCCGTGGCGCCCCCGACCGATCGGCACCAACCGCCCTCCTGCCAGCGCCGGCGGTTCGGCGGGAGCCGGGGGACTGTGACGGCAGGCGGTTGCGGGTGGGGGTGGCGGCGGGGACCGCCTTCACGTTCGTCTACACCGACACCGTCGAGGCCCTGGTCGCCGGAGGAGCCGACGTGGTGCCCTTCGACCCCCTGTCGGACCCGGCGCTGCCCGACCGCCTCGACGGGCTGATGATCGGAGGCGGCTTCCCCGAGGTCTACGCCGGCGAGCTGGCCGCCAACCGGCCCCTCCTAGACGACCTGGCCGCCCGGGTGGCCGCCGGCTTGCCCACCTGGGCCGAGTGCGGCGGGCTCCTCCTGCTGTGCCGCAGCCTCGACGGGGCCCCCATGGCCGCAGTCGTGCCGGCCCGGGCCATCATGACCGACCGCCTCACCCTGGGCTACCGAACGGCATCAGTCACCGTGCCCTCACCCCTCGGCCCGGCCGGCACCGCCATGCGGGGGCACGAGTTCCACTACTCGGCCGTCGAACCGCAGGGTGGCGCCCTCGACATCTCCAGCCGGTGGGGCCGGCGCCCGGGGGGGTTTGCCACGCCGGCGCTGCTGGCCAGCTACCTTCACCACCACCCCGGGGGCGACCCGGGCCTGGTCGAGGCCTTCCTCGCCGCCTGCACGCCGCGCAACCTTGGTAGAGCCTCGGCCATCTGACCGGCGACATCCGCCAGCCGGACTCCTCTCGTCCGGTACTCGGCTAGGGAGCCGCCGCCGGGTTCGCCAAACTCACTCCGCCATCACCTCGCTCTGGTCTCTCAGACCGGTGTCCTACCTGTCGCTACTGTACCTTCGTGCCTCTCAGGAAAAGCGCTGCATCTCCATACCTCCCGATCTCGAAGCCTCCATCGAGGAGGCGGCCGTAGGGACGACCTACAGCGGATGGCTCGTTTCCACGGCACGAAAGGAACTGACCCTGCGTGCCGGCTTGGCTGCCACCAACACATTCGAACGCGCCGAAGGGCCGTTCAGCGACGAAGAGGTCGCGGAGGCCGGGACTTGGGCTCAAGAGGCCCTTGCTCGGGGCCGGCGTAGCGACGCCACATACGGCGACGGTGACCACGGGGTCGGACTGCCAGGCCACGTCGCCTGTGCTGACCGCCGGAAGTATCCCAGGGGACGTCTCGGTGTTGGCCAGGGCCACCGGGACCGCCTCGACGGCCACCTTCGGCCTCACCGACTACCAGTCCGGTGGTGGCGGTGGCGGTGGAGGGGGAGGTGGTGGGTATGGCCCCGGTGGGCTGCGAGGCATGATCTGGCTCTGTCCGCCGACGTCGAACGAGAGCTGCAGATCGTATTCTTCCGAGTCCTTCGACCACACGTCGCAGTCGGTCGCATACAGCAGGGGCGAGGGTGTCCTACCTGATACCCAGTACGAGGTCGAGTACACCTCGGGCAATTTACGCCTCTGGCTCTTCCTGCGGCACGCCAACCGTGTTTCAGCTAACCCTAAACCAAGCGTAAAACAGCCGGACGTGGGTTGAGGGACGGAGAAAGAGCAGGTGTTTCAGGGGCTTTCTGCCCGAAGCGGCGAGTGGCGAAGTCGGCCGATGGGCGTTTTCAGGTGAAGAGCTTCTTCAGCCCAGGTCACGCCCCTCGTCTGACGTAACTGCTCAGCCGGTAGTGGGGTCTGCCACAGTGGGTAGCCACGCGCCGGTGGTCCACAGCAGGGTGAGGAGATCGAGGGCGTTGTGACCCTGCTTGGCACCGGTTTGGAGGTAGGAGCGGACG
>JBOGGP010000048.1:0-12480 GCA_050744105.1 Acidimicrobiales bacterium | reverse complement strand
GGCCCGGCCACCGCCCACGCCACGCCGGCGGGCCCGGCCGCGGGCCCGAGCAGGCAGGAAGGGGACCGGCGTGGTACGAATCACGGCATGCAGATCGAGGTGGTCGTGGAGATCCCCAAGGGCACCCGGAACAAGTACGAGACCGACGGCAGCGGCGCCATCTGGCTGGACCGGATGCTGTTCACCTCGACCCGCTACCCCGAGGACTACGGCTTCGTGCCCCACACCATCGGCCTGGACGGTGATCCCCTCGACGCCCTGGTGCTCCTGGAGGAGCCGACCTTTCCTGGCTGCCACATCAAGGCCCGCCCTATCGGCGTCTTCGAGATGCGCGACGAGGAGGGGGTGGATGCCAAGATCCTCTGCGTGCCATCCACCGACCCGCGGTTGGCCCAGGTCAGCGAGCTGGAGAACGTGCCCAGCCACCTACTGGAGGAGATAGCCCACTTCTTCACCATCTACAAGGCGCTGGAGCCGGGCAAGAGGACCGAGCCCGGCGGCTGGAAGCCGCGGGCCGTGGCCGAGACGACGGTGGAGGGTGCCCGGGCCCGGTACCAGAACCGCCGAGGAGGGTGAGCCGCCTCCCGCCGTGGACGAGGTCCCATCGACGCCTGCTCCAGGGCGGGGCTGCCGCTGGCGGCGCCGGCATGGCCCTGGGCCTGGCCGCCTTCGCCCGCAGCGCCCGCCAGGGCGCCCGCCGGCGCCGCCAGCTCCTCGCCTCCGCCATCCGCGCCCGGGACAACACCGATCCCCCAACGGCCCCCGATCCCGCCCGAGCCACGGCGTCCCCGGCACCGCGTGCCCCAGAGCCGGCCCTGACCCCGACGGCCGCTCCGCACCCCAAGTCCCCGGCGTCCTCAGCCGGCGCCCTCGGGCGCAGCGGAGGGCGGAGCCGCAACCTGGAGCTGGCCCGCATGACATCGCGGATCGGGGCGGTGACCGCATCGTCGACGGCCCGCCAGATCTTCGCCTCCGCCAGCCGGCGGCAGGCCATTCGCAGCCAGAGGCAGCTGGCCAGCGCGGCGGACGTGGCCGCCACCCTCGGCTCCATGAAGGGGGTGTTCATGAAGATCGGCCAGATGGCGAGCTATCTCGACGCCGGCATGCCTGCCGATGTCCGCCGGTCACTGGCCTCCCTCCAGGCCGACGCCCCGCCGATGGCCCCCGCCCTGGCCGCCTCCGTCATCCGCGCCGAGCTGGGAGCGGCGCCCGAGGAGGTCTTTGCCGAGTGGGACCCGGTGCCCATCGCCGCCGCCTCGATCGGCCAGGTGCACCGGGCCCTGACCACGGACGGCCGGGCCGTTGCGGTCAAGGTCCAGTACCCCGGCGTGGATGACGCCATCCGGGCCGACCTGGACAGCACCGCCGTGCTGGTCGGCCTGACAGGACGCCTCTTCCCCGGCCTCGACGCCGAGTCTGTAGTCGGCGAGCTGCGCAGCCGGATCGCCGAGGAGCTGGACTACGCCAACGAGGCCCGCAACCAGCAGGCCTTCGGCGACCGCTTCGCCGGCCATCCCTTCATCGGCGTCCCCGCTGTCCTGCCCGAGCTGTCGACCGCCAGGGTGCTGACCTCCTCCCTGGTCGTGGGCGCTCGCTACGAAGAGGTCCTGTCGTGGTCGCAGGAGGAGCGCGATCTGGCCGGCGAGGCCATCTACCGCTTCGCCTTCGGCTGCCTGTACCGGATGCGGGCCTTCAACGGGGACCCTCATCCCGGCAACTACGTGTTCCACGGGGGCGGCCGGGTGACCTTCCTCGACTTCGGGCTGGTCAAATGGTTCGACGACCGTGACCTGGACCAGCTGGTGGACATGGTCAAGACCCTGGTGGCCGCCGGCGACCCAAAGGCCTTCCGGCGGGCGGTTGAGGCGGCCGGCTTCCTGCGGCCCGACCCCGAGTTGAGCGACCAGATGGTCACCGACTACTTCCGCCACTATTACGAGCTGGTCCTCGCCGGCGACGCCCTGACCCTGTCACCGAGCTATGCATCCGCGACGCTCCGCCATTTCTTCGACGCCACCAACCCGGTACTCAAGCGGGCCAACCTGCCGCCGCAGTTCGTGGTCCTCCAGCGGATCAACCTGGGCCTGTACGCGGTGATGGCCGGCCTGGGTGCCACCGCCAACTGGCGCCGGGTGGCCGAGGAGATCTGGCCGTGGGTCTCGGCACCGCCGTCGACAGAGCTCGGCCGAGCCGAGGCCAGGTGGTCAGCCACCCGTCCTGAAACCCGCCGGACACCCGGCCGGCCGGCGCCGGTCGCCGGCACCGGGGCCCGGTCCGGCCCGAGCGGGGCGGCGCCGCGGCCCGAGCCAAGCTAAGGCTGGTCGCTTACGCCGGCCGAGTCGAAGGTCGCCATCTCGGCGAGCAGCCGGGCGGCGGCGTCGAGGATGGGTTGGGCCAGGCAGGCGCCGCTGCCCTCGCCGAGGCGCAGGCCGAGGTCCAAGAGAGGCTCGAGCCCGAGGTGGTCCATGGCGACGGTGGCCCCCGGCTCAGACGAACGATGCCCGGCAAAGCAGAAGTCCACGACACCAGGGACCATGGCCGCGGCCACCAGGAGGGCGGCGTCGGCGATCACCCCGTCGACGACGACCGGCACCCGGGCGGCGGCGCCGGCGACGGCGAAGCCGGCCAGGGCGGCGATCTCCAGGCCCCCCAGGGCGGCCAGGGCGGCCAGCGGGCCGGCGGCGACGGCGCCGGCGTGTAGGGCCAGGGCGGACTCCACCACGGCTACCTTGCGGGCCAGGGTGGCGTCGTCGACGCCCGTCCCCCGGCCGGTGACGTCGGTCGCGCCCCGGCCGGTCATGGCCGCGATCAGCGCCGCGGCAGGGGTGGTGTTGCCGATCCCCATCTCGCCGGTCACCAGGCAGCGGGCGCCCCCGGCCACCAGCCGACCGGCCACTCCGACCCCGACGTCGAGCGCGGCGGCCGCCTCCCGGGCCGTCATGGCCTCGGTCACGGCCAGGTTGGCCGTCCCCCGCCTCACCTTGCAGTCCAGGACTCCCCCGCCGTACAGGGCTCCCCCGCCGTACAGGGCTCCCCCGCCGTACAGGGCTCCCCCGCCGCCCACGGCTCCCCCGCCGCCCACGGCTCCCCCGCCGGCCACGGCTCCCCTGCCGGCCAGGGCTCCCCCGCCGGCCAGGCCGGCCGAGCCCAGGTCGGAGGCGACGCCCACGTCCACCACGGTGACCGTGGCCCCGATCTGGCGGGCCAGCACGTTTATGGCCGCTCCCCCGGCCACGAAGTTGGCGACCATCTGGGCCGTCACCTCCCGTGGCCACGGGCTGACACCCTCGTCGAGGACGCCGTGGTCGCCGGCGAAGACGGCGACGGCGGCCGGCGCCGGCCGGGGCGGCGGGCAGGCCGAGGCAATGCCGGCCAGGCGGATGCTCACCTCCTCGAGCCGCCCCAGGGCACCCCGGGGCTTGGTCAGGCGGTCCTGGAGCCGCGCCGCCTCGTCCATGGCGGGGCCGTCGAGACGGCCCACCGATGCCGCGGCGGCGTCGAAGCCGGCGCTCACCGGTCGCCGCGCCGGGCCGGGCAAGCCGAGCCGCCCCCCTCGCACCACCGGGCCAGGGCCTGCTCGCCGCTGGCACCGGCCCACGAGCCCAGGTGCAGGGCGTCTCCGAGGGGGCGCCGCGACCGCCAGCCGGCCGCCTCCAGGTCGGGCACCGCCGCCAGGTGGGTGACCGGGCCGGCGCACAGCCAGGCCACCGGCCTCACCTCGCGGGGCAGTTCCACCAGGGACTGCAGGAATGGCTCCCGGTAGAACGAGACCCAGCCGATCCCCCATCCCTCGACCGTGGCCGCCAGCCACAGGTTTTCGATGGCCAGGCACACCGAGTAGAGGCCGGCGTCGCTGATCGAGTGCCGTCCCAGGACGTGGGGGGCGCCGCGACGGGGGTCGTAGGTGACGACGATGCCGAGCGAGGCCTCGAGGATGCCTTCGATCTTGATCGGTTCGAAGACGACCCGGCGCTCCTCGGGGAGGGCGGCGGCGAAGACCTGGCGCTCGGACCGGACGTGGTCGGCGAATGCCCGCCGGGCCCCCTCGTCGCGGACCAGCACGAAGTCCCACGGCTGGCTGAGGCCCACGCTGGGCGCGCCATGAGCGGCGGTCAGGATCCGCCACAGCGCGGCCGGGTCGACCGCCGCCCCGCTGAACTGCTGACGAACGTCCCGCCGGGCCCCGATGGTGGCGTACACCCCGCCTTCAGGGACCCCACCTCGAGGGGCCCCACCTTGGGGGGCCCCGTCCTCAGGGGCGGGCATTACTCGACGGGAACGCCCACCATCTCGGCCACCAGGTCGAAGGCCTGGCCCACCGTGGTCAGCTGCGCCGGGTCGACGTCGGGGATCCTGATCGAGAAGGCGTCGTTGAGAGCCAGGGTGATCTCGACCACCGCCAGGCTGTCGGCGTCGAGGTCCTCGCCCCAGCGGGCGTCGCGCACCACCGCCGCGGGCTCGACGTCGAGCACCTCGGCCACGCACTCCTGGAACGTCGCATAAGCCTCGGCCATGTCCATCGCCGGCCAACGGTAGCAGCGGGCCGCTGCGGTTACATTGCCTGGCATGCCCGGACTGCTCGACGGCAAGCGAATCCTGGTCACCGGCGTGCTGACCGACGACTCGCTGGCCTACGGGGTGGCCGAGCTGGCCCAGCGAGAGGGGGCCGACATCGTCCTCACCGGGGCCGGGCGGGGCCTGTCGCTGACCCGCCGGGTGGCCAGGCACCTCCCCTCCCCTCCCGACGTGCTCTCCCTCGACGTGAGCGTGCCCGAGGAGATGGAGGCGGTGGCGGCCGACCTCGACCAGCGGTGGGGCCGCCTCGACGGGGTGCTCCACTCGATCGGCTTCGCCCCCCAGTCGTGCCTGGGAGGGGGCTTCCTCGACGCCGGCTGGCCCGACGTGAGCGTCGCCGTGGAGATCTCGGCCTACTCGTTGAAGGTGCTGGCCAGCGGCCTGCGCCGGCTCCTGGTGGCCGCCGGCGGGGGGTCGGTGGTCGGGATCACCTTCGACGCCCGGGTGGCGTGGCCGGGCTACGACTGGATGGGCGTGGCCAAGGCCGCCCTGGAGTCGACATCGCGCTACCTGGCCCGGGACCTCGGCCCCGACCGCATCCGGGTCAACCTGGTGGCCGCCGGCCCCGTGCGCACCGTGGCGGCCCGGGCCATCCCCGGCATCGAGGCCTTCCAGGACCTCTGGGACGGCCGGGCGCCGCTCGGCTGGGACGTGGCCGATCCCTCGGCGGTGGCCAAGGCCTGCGTGGCCCTGCTCTCCGACCTGTTCCCGATGACGACGGGCGAGATGGTCCACGTCGACGGCGGCTACCACGCCATGGGCGTATAAGTGCCCCCACAGCCCGCCCCACAGCCCGCCGGCCCGGGCCGGGTGGTCCTGGTAACCGGTGGCAACCGGGGGATCGGGCGGGCCACAGCCTACGCTCTGGCCGGCGCCGGCAACCGGGTGGCGGTCACCCACCGGGAGGCGCCGGCGGCCGGTTTTACCTCCCTGCGCTGCGACGTCAGGTCTGCCAAGGACATCGACGCCACATTCGACGAGGTGGAGGCCGAGCTCGGCCCCGTCGAGGTCCTGGTGGCCAACGCCGGCATCACCGCCGACAGGCTCCTGCTCCAGATGGACCAGGACGCATGGGACTCGGTGCTCGACACCGACCTGACCAGCGCCTACCGGCTGGCCCGGCGGGCGGTGCCCAAGATGATCCGGGCGCGGTGGGGCCGCATAATCCTGGTGTCGTCGGTGGTGGCCCTGTCGGGCTCCGCGGGCCAGGCCAACTACGCGGCGGCCAAGGCCGGCCTCATCGGCTTGGCCCGCTCGCTGGCCCGGGAGCTGGGCGGCCGCAACGTGACCGTCAACGTGGTGGCGCCGGGCTTCGTCGAGACCGACATGACCGCGGCGCTGCCCGAGGGCCGCCGGGCCGAGATCGTCGGCGCCGTCCCCTTGCGGCGAATGGCCACGGCCGACGAGGTGGCCGGCGCCGTCACCTGGCTGGCGTCGCCCGGGGCCGCCTACGTGACCGGTGCCGTGATACCCGTCGACGGAGGCCTGGGGATGGGCCACTAGGAGATGTTGGAGAAAAGGAGAACCAGCCTGCCCCGGCCAGACTCCGTGCTGCCCCACCGGCCGCCGTTCCTCTTCGTTGACGACGTCGTCGAGATTGTCCAAGGTCAATCAGCGAAGGGCCGGTGGGTGCTGACCGGGTCCGAGCCATTCTTCGCCGGTCACTTTCCCCAACGTCCCACACTGCCGGGGGTGCTGATGGTCGAGGCGCTGGCCCAGCTGGGCGCCGTCGCCATCCTCTCCGACGGGCGCTTCGCCGGCCGCCTGCCCCTCTTCGGGGGCATCGACAAGGCCAGGTTCCGCCAGCAGGTAGGCCCGGGCGACACCTTGGACATGGAGGTCGTGCTCGACAAGATGGGCACCCGGGCGGGCAGGGGGAGGGGCACCGCCCTGGTCGGCGGCCGGGTGGCCTGCCAGGCCAGCATGCTCTTCGTGATCGTCGACGCCTGAGACCGCTCGGGCCTCAGGCCCGGCCCCAGGCCAGGGTCACGTTGTGGCCGCCGAAGCCGAAGCTGTTGGTCAGGGCTACCTCGATCGAGGTCCGCCGGGCGTGGTTGGCCACGACGTCGAGGTCGCAGTCGGGATCGGCCCGCTCCTGGTTGATGGTCGGTGGCAGAATTCCGGTGCGCAGGGCCTGGATGCAGACCACCGACTCCAGGGCGCCGGCGGCACCGAGGGTGTGGCCGGTCATCGACTTGGTGGACGAGACCGGGGGGGGAACGGAGCCGAAGACCTCCTTTATGGCAAAGGTCTCGACCCGGTCGTTGGGCACCGTCGAGGTGCCGTGGGCGTTTATGTAGCCCACCTCCGAGGGCGCGGCGCCGGCGTCACCCAGGGCGTCGCGCATGGCCCGGATCGCCCCGTCGCCACCGGGACGGGGAGCGGTGATGTGGTAGGCGTCGCAGGTGGATCCGTAGCCGAGCAGCTCGGCCAGGATGGGGGCACCCCGGGCCAGGGCCAGTTCCCGGTCCTCGAGGACCACGGTGGCCGCCCCCTCTCCCATGACGAAGCCGTCGCGGCCGGCGTCGAAGGGCCGCGACGCGCCCTGCGGATCCTCGTTCCGGGTGGACAGCGCCTTCATGGCGGCGAAACCGGCGATCCCGATCTCGATCACCGCGGCCTCGGCGCCACCGCAGACCATGGCGTCGGCCCGGTCCAGGGCGATCAGGTCGGCCCCCGCGGCGATGGCGTGGGCGGAGGCCGCGCACGCCGTCACCGTGGCCAGGTTGGGCCCCTTGAGGCCCCACTCCATGGCGATCTCCCCGGCGGCCATGTTGGGGATCATCATGGGCAGCACGTAGGGGCCCACCCACTCCGGGCCCCGGGTCGAAAGGACCCCGATGCCGTCGGCGAGGGACCGCACCCCGCCGATCCCCGTGCCGTAGACCACGCCCACCCGGTCCGGGGCGTCCACCGGGTCGAGCTTGCTGGCCTCGATCGCCTCGCCGGACGCGACCAGGGCAAACTGGACGACCCGGTCGAGGTGACGGGCCCGGCGCCGGCCGAAAATGGCGCCGGCGTCGAAACCCCCGACCTCGGCGGCGATGCTCACGGCGAGGCGGCTGGCGTCGAAGCCTTGTATCGGCCCGACCCCGCTGCGGCCCGCCACCATGGCATCCCAGGTGGCGTCCACCGTCAGGCCCAGGGGACTGACGGCACCGATGGCCGTGACGACAACCCGTCGCCGAGAGCGAGGCATCGCCGCATACTAGGGGTGCGGGCCCCGCCCGGCCTGGCCTCGCATGGGCCTGTGCCAACCAGCTAGAACGTTGCGCGATGGCCGCCCCCGCTCCCGGCTTCGGTGTGGACCTGCCCGAGAGCCGGGGCTACCGCCTCAAGCGGGCCCTCCTCGGTCGGCCCCTGGTGTCGGAGCAGCTGTCGGCGCAGCGTCTGGGCAAGCCCGCCGCCCTCGGGGTGCTGGCATCGGACTGCGTCTCGTCTTCGGCCTACGGCACCGAGGAGATCCTCAACCAGCTCGTCCCCGTCATCGGCCTGGCCGCCTTCTCCCTGGTCATCCCCGTCATGGGTGTGATCCTCGTCATCCTGGCCTTCGTCACCCTGTCCTACCGGGAAGTGGTGATGGTCTACACCAGGGCCGGCGGCTCTTACGTCGTCGCCCGGGACAACTTCGGCCCGACCATCGCCCAGATCTCGGCGGTGGCCCTGCTGATCGACTACACGGTGACCGTCGCCGTGCAGGCATCGGCCGGGTCGGACGCCCTGGCCTCGGCGCTGCCCAGCCTGTCCCCCTACGTGGTGCCCATCACCGTTGCCGTCGTGGTGCTCCTCCTGTACGGCAACCTGCGAGGGCTGCGGGAGGCGGGCCGGGCTTTCGCGCTGCCGTTCTACATCTACGTGGTGTCGGTCAGCGTGGTCATCCTCGCCGGGATAGGCCGCCAGATCTTCGGCACCCTTCCCGTGCTCGACGTCCACGCCGCCGGCGCCCAGCCCCTGGGTCACCCAGGCGGCGGGGTGCTCATGGGGGCGTCGCTGTTTGTCGCCCTCAAGAGCTTCGCCAACGGTGGATCCTCGCTCACCGGATTGGAGGCGATCTCCAACGGCGTGGGGGCCTTCCGCCCCCCCGAGGGCGCCAACGCCCGGCGGGTCCTCGTCGTCCTGAGCCTCACCCTCGGGAGCCTGGTCCTCGGCGTCACCCTGCTGGCCCACTGGACCCACGCCATCCCCTACGTCAGCGGGACCCCGACCGTGCTGTCACAGGAGGTGGGGGCGGTCTTCGGCAACGGAGGCCTGGGCCGGGCCGGCTACTACGTCGTGCAGTTCGCCACCCTCCTCATCCTGTGGACAGGCGCCAACACCAGCTTCACCGGCTTCCCCTTCCTGGCCAGCTTCGTGGCCGAGGACCGCTTCCTGCCCCGGGCCCTGACCAAACGGGGGCACCGCCTGGCCTTCTCGAACGGCATCGTCGTCCTGGCCATCATCGCCATCGCCCTCGTCCTGGTGACCCGGGCCAACCTCAACTCCCTGGTCGCCGTCTACGCCATCGGGGTATTCGTCGGCTTCACCATGGCCGGCAGCGGGATGGTCAAGCACCACCTGGTGACCAGGGAGCCGGGTTGGCAGAGGCGGTCGGCCATAAACGGCTCAGCCGCCACCGTCTCGTTCCTCGTGGTCCTGGTGCTGGCCGTCACCAAGTTCACCGAGGGGGCGTGGGTCGTGGTGATCCTGTTTCCGGGGCTGATGCTCGCCCTCATCCGCCTCAACCGCCAGTACCGCCAGGAGGCGATGGTCCTCGGCGAAGGGGCCGCCGAGAGGGCCGTCGAGGCCCGACCGCTCAGCCACCACGTGGCCTTCGTCCTGGTCGACAGCCTCGACCTGGCCACCGCCCGGGCCGTGCAGTACGCCCGAAGCATGACAGTGGACGACGTGAGGGCCGTCCACTTCGAGATCGACGTGGCCCGCGCCCGCCACCTGGAGGAGCGATGGCGGCACCTGGGGATGAGGCACCTGCCCCTCGAGTTGTTCGAGTGCCCCGACCGCCGCCTGGTGCGGGCGTGCCTCGAGCTGGCCGCCGAGGCGTCCCAGGGCGGTACCACCGAGGTCACCGTGCTCCTGCCCCGGCGCGCCTACGGCCGGGTGTGGAACCGCTTCCTGCACGACCAGACGGCCGAGCGCATCTCCGCCGCCCTCAGCCGCCTGCCCCACGTCAATGCCACCATCGTCCCCTTCGACGTCGGCGCCGCCCTGCGCGACAGCAAGGACGGTGGCCCCATACGAACCCAGGACATGGTCGGCGGCGACGTGGCCCAAACCGAGGGCGAGGAGGACTCCGAGGCGTTTGCCTCCGCCGGCCAGCTGGCCCCGATCGGCTCGCTGCGGGCCCGCCAACAGGCCCGGGTGGGCGGCCGGGTGCGGTCCATGACTGTCCTGCCATGGGCCAACGTGCCCACGCTGGAATGCGTGCTCTCCGACGGGAGCGGCCGGGTGACCATCGCCTTCCTCGGCCGGCGCCATATTGCCGGCCTGGAACCAGGCAGCCGGGTGGTGGCCGAGGGCACCGTCACCGAGCGGCGGGGACAGCTGACGATCGTCAACCCGAGCTACGAGCTGCTGGGGCCCGCCTAGCAGCGAGCTCTGGCCAGACTTTCGGTGGCATCACGATAAACTTGCACTACTGTTACAAGACCCCGAGGCTATGCGAGGAGAGTGAGGCCGATGACCGCCCTGGAGGTAGTGGCTGGAGTGTTGGTGGGGGCTCTGTTCGTCGTGGGCACTGCGGCATTGTGGGTGGGACTGCTGGGGGCCATCGGAGCCGTCCGGTTCGTGCGTTGTGACCGGTGCCGCCGCTTCGGGCTGACCTCACTGTCGGCGCCCCTGCGCGAATGCGTCCGTTGCCGGCACGGGCGCCTGCTCCATCCCATGGTGACCCTGCACGACGCCCACCTGTTCCATCACCACGGGCCCAGCACCCAGCACGACTCCTGACCCGCTCTGGGCTGGCAGGCCGGCGCCCGGCGCCCACCGCTTTCACCCCCGGCTACGGCTACGGCCGTCCTCGGGAGGGCCTCGGTGACCCTGGCCCTTCGTCGCCTGCAGTGGCACCGGCGAGGTCTTTGCCCCCTCCGCCTTGACCTCCGGGCCTTGACCTCCGGGCCTTGACCTCCGGGCCTTGACCTCCGGGCCTTGACCTCCGGGCCTTGACCTCCGGGCCTTGACCTCCGGCGGGCGGCGGGCGGCCGACTCGCCGCCCCCGCACCACCGTCGGGATCCGTCGCTCGACACCTCAGGACCTACCCGCCGGGTGCCGGCGGGAACCCTCCTGGCCCGGGCCACGCCGGCCGGCCCGCTCCGGCCCGCGCCGGCTGGCCGTCAGGAGCCCGGGGCGGCCACCTCTCTCACGTGCTCCAACCTCGGGGCAATATACCCTCCATGGGTATAATCGGCGAGCCCCTACCTGGCCGGCTACTCTGGCCGGGTGGGGCCCGTCACGGCGCCTGCCCTCGTAGCTCAGGGGATAGAGCAACGGTTTCCTAAACCGTGTGTCGCAGGTTCGATTCCTGCCGGGGGCGCTCCGGAACAGTCCTCCGGGCGAACCTGCGCCGGGTCGTCGGCGTTGTCGCCGCGATCGGAGAGGGTGACTGCGACATCGACGGCGCTGTCGGCCGGCTGGTAGACGACGTCGAGCTCTAGCGAGTCGAACAGCGCCCTCAGTTCGCCCTGTTGCGCCGCAGCCGCGTCGAGCGTGGTGGCGAGGATCGGCAGGCGGTCGAGCAGCGGGGCGACGTCGGTCAACGTGGGCGCCTCTGCCGCCGACTCTCGGGCGAGGACCACGAGCCGCTCGCTCCGCTCGGCGATGGCGTCTTCGAGTTCCGCCACGCGGTGGCCGACGCGGCGGCGCAGCGCCGCAGTGACGTCGTCGGCTTCGAGGTTGACGAGCTGGCGGGTGAGGCGCCGCTCGAGGTCGGCGATCTCTGCTTCGATCTCGTTGGCGCGCTCGTTTGCCGGTGCGGCCCGCTCTGGTTCGGCCGCGGCGTCGACACAGGTGCGCCAGTAGCCGGTGCGCTCTTCGCTGAAGAGGGCGGTGGCGAGGAAGGGAAGCAGCGCCGCGTTGAGGCGCTCCTCGTTCAGGTACACGTGCGGCGGGTGGTCGGCGGGGATGTCCTTCGAGCGTTGGTGGGACGGTTGGCACAAGTAGTACGTGGAGCTCCGCCGGTGGTTCCCCCACATGCGTAGCCCGCAGATGCCGCAGTGAAGGAGCCCGCGGTAGAGGTAGTTGGTCTTGGCGGTGGGGCGGGCGATGGTGGCGGGCACGCTCTGCCGTGAGCGCTCGTTGGCCCGGGCGCGAGCGGAGATGGCGTCGTACTCCTCGCGGCTCACGATCACGGGGTGGGCGGGCTCTTCGGACCAGATCCATGCCTCGGGCGGATTGGTCCGGTTGTGGCCCTTCTTGCGTGCCCTTCGGTTCCAGACCTGGTAGCCGGTGTACTTGGGGTTCCTGAGCACCTCCCAGACCGACGACCTGCTCCACGCACCTCGTGCGGTCGCCGGGTCGACCGGGACGGGCGGCGGGTAGCGGTCGGGGTCGGCGTTCAGACGGTCGCGGATCTGGAGCAGTCCAACACCGCCGCCCAGATACCAGTCGTAGATGGAGCGAACGACCGGCGCCCGCACGGGGTCGAGCTCCAGGGTGCGCTTGTTGATCCCGCGGCTGGCCTTGTGCGGGTTCGGGTGGTCGTGGATGACGAAGCGGTACCCGTAGAGGGCGACGCCGCCGGTGTGCCAGCCCTGGCGGGTCGAGGTCTCCTGGCCCTGGCGCGACTTCGGAACGTGTCAAGGGGTAGTTGCCGATTTTGCTAGTTGAGTTCGGTGCGGATAGTGGGCTTGTTGATCCAGGCCGAGGCAGGCAGTGTGGGGGCGACGGGTGCCTTGTTGAAGAACCGTTCAGGA
>JBOGGP010000047.1:0-12514 GCA_050744105.1 Acidimicrobiales bacterium | reverse complement strand
AAGGCGGCGGCGCCCGGCGTGGTCCTCGCCGCCTCCGCAGTGGCCTTCGCCCTGGGCGGCCCGAGACCCGGGTCCCGGGACCGGCCCCGCCGGTAGCCGGCGCCGGGACCGCCCCGGGGCCAGGACCGGCGCCGGGGCTGGTGCCGCCGCCCGGATCGCCCCGGGCCAGGACCGGCGCCGGCGGGCGGTGGGACCCGGTGCCGCCGCCCGGATCGCCCCGGGCCAGGACCGGCGCCGGGGCTGGTGCCGCCGCCCGGACCGCCCCGGGGCCAGGACCGGCGCCGGCGGGCGGTGGGACCCGGTGCCGCCCCGGGATGGGCCGGCGGGTAGGCTCGGGGTCCCGATGACCAGCACAAGCCCGGTGAGCGGGGACTCGGTGCGGCGGGCTCGCCCCGAGCCCGGGGGGCGGCGGGGGGGCCCGGCTGCGCTCGCCGGCGGGCTGCTACGGGCCGCCCGGCCCAAGCAATGGACCAAGAACGTCCTGGTCTTCGCCGCCCCCGGCGCAGCCGGAGTCCTCACCCACGCCGGTCCCCTGGGGCGCTCGGTGGCCGCGTTCGCCATCTTCTGCGCGGTGTCGTCGGGGACCTACCTGCTGAACGACTCGGTGGACGTGGCCGCCGACCGCGTCCACCCGACCAAGCGCAGCCGGCCGCTGGCCGCCGGCGTGGTCCCGGTGCCGCTGGCCCTGGTGGCGGCAGGGACCCTCCTCGCCGCCGGGGTCGGGGCGTCCGGGCTGCTCGGGTGGCGGATGACCGTCACCGTGGCCAGCTACGTGGCCGTCCAGCTGGCCTACTCCCTCTGGCTAAAGCACGAGCCGGTGTTCGACCTGGCCTGCGTGGCCACCGGCTTCGTCCTGCGAGCCATAGCCGGCGGGGTGGCGGTGCCGGTGCCGATCTCGGAGTGGTTCTTGATCGTGGCCATGTTCGGGTCGTTGATGATGGTCACCGGCAAGCGCTTCGCCGAGCACCAGTCGCTCGGGGCCGGGCGCGGATCCCATCGCAGCACGCTCGCCGCCTACAGCGAGGCCTTCCTCCGTGGCCTGCTCCTCGCCTCGGTGGCCGTGGCCGTCACCGCCTACTGCCTGTGGGCCTTCGAGAAGGAGCGGGCCGCCGGCCACGGCGACGCCATCTGGTACCAGCTGTCGATCGTGCCCTTCGTCCTCGGGATCCTGCGCTACGCCTACCTGGTCGACGCCGGCCACGGTGGGGCCCCCGAGGACGTGGTCCTCTCCGACCGGGCCCTCCAGCTCGTCGGCCTGGCCTGGGTGGTCGTCTTCGCCCTCGGCGTGTATGCCGCCGGCTGATCCGACCCAGCTGCTCCACGGGTGGGGCCGGGTGCCGGCCAGCGCCGCCCACGTATGCAGGCCCGACAGTCCGGCGGCCGCCGCCGCCGCCCTGCGCACCCCCTGGGAGCGCGGCGTGATAGGGCGGGGCCTGGGCCGCTGCTACGGCGATGCCGCCCAGAACGCCGGCGGCCAGGTGATCGTCACCACCGGCCTGGACCGCCTGGTCGACCTCGACCTGGAGGCGGGCTGGGCCCGGGTCCAGGCCGGCGTCAGCCTCGACTGGCTCATGCGCACCCTCGTGCCACTCGGGCGCTGGCCCATGGTCACTCCCGGGACCCGGCAGGTCACCGTGGGTGGTGCCATCGCCTCCGACATCCACGGCAAAAACCACCACCGGGACGGGACCTTCACCACCCACGTCTCGTCCCTGACCATCGACACCCCTGCCCTCGGGGCCATCACCGTCTCGCCTCAGTCGGACCCCGACGTGTTCTGGGCCACCGCCGGGGGCATGGGCCTGACCGGCCTCGTCACCGAGGCGACGGTGCGCCTGATGGAGGTGGAGACGGCGACGGTGCGGGTCGACACCGAGCGGATCGCCGATCTCGACCACCTGATGGCCCGCATGGTCGAGTCCGACTCGGACTACCGCTACTCGGTGGCCTGGATCGACTGCCTGGCCCGGGGCCGCAGCCTCGGGCGCTCCATCCTCGAGCGCGGCGACCACGCCCGCCGGGACGACCTGCCCCCCGGGCGGCGGGGCCGGGGGGCGGCCCTGGCCTTCTCGCCCCCCGAGGTGCTGGCCGCCCCACCGTGGGCCCCCCCCGGCCTGCTCAACCGCTGGAGCGTGGCCGCCTTCAACGAGCTGTGGTACCGCAAGGGCCCGGCCCGGGCCGAGGGCCACCTGGTAGGGCTCGGCGCCTACTTCCACCCCCTCGACCGGGTGGCTGGGTGGAACCGCATCTACGGCCGGCGGGGTTTCCTGCAGTACCAGATGGTGGTGCCCGACGGGGCCGAGGCGGTGATGGGCGGCGCCCTCGAGGAGCTCAGCGGGGCCCGCTGCGCCTCGTTCCTGGGGGTGCTCAAGCGCTTCGGGGCGGCCAACCCGGCGCCGCTGTCCTTCCCCCGGCCGGGCTGGACACTGGCCCTCGACGTGCCCGCCGGCGCCGCCGGCCTGGCCCCGCTCCTCGACCGCCTGGACGAGCTGGTGGTCGGCGCCGGCGGCCGGGTCTACCTGGCCAAGGACTCCCGGCTGCGCCCCGACCTGGTGGCCGCCATGTACCCGCGACTTCCCGCCTGGCGGGCGGTGCGCCAGCGCCTCGATCCCGAGCGCCGGCTGCGCTCGGACCTGTCGCGGCGGCTGTGGACCCTGCTGGACGACCCGGAGGCCGTGCCATGACCGACACCCAGACGACCGAGAGCCAGACGACCGGCAGCCAGACGACCGGCACCCAGACGACCGAGAGCCAGACGACCGGCACCCAGACGACCGAGAGCCAGACGACCGGCAGCCAGATGACCGGCAGCCAGTGGGGCGCACGGTGAAGGACGCCCTGGGAGCGGTCCAGTCGATCCTGGTCCTCGGCGGTTCGTCCGACATCGGGGTGGCCATCGCCGCCGAGCTGTGCCGGCCCCGGCACGCCCGGGTCGTCCTGGCCGGCCGCCACCCCGAGGCGCTGGAGGAGGCGGCCGGCGCGGTGAGGGCGGCCGGCGCCAGCGGGGTGACGACCCTGGCCTTCGACGCCCTGGACACGTCCAGCCACGAGGCCTTCGTGGGCTCGGTGGCGTCGGGGGTGGGCGACCTCGACGTGGTCGTCGTCGCCTTCGGCCTGCTCGGCGACCAGCCGAGCGACGAGGCGGGGGGCGACGGGGCCGTCCGCCTGGCCATGACCAACTACGTGGGCGTGGTCTCGGTCTGCCTGCCCGTGGCCCGGCTGCTGCGCCGGCAGGGCCACGGCACCCTGGTCGTGCTGTCGTCGGTGGCCGGCGAGCGGGTGCGGCGGGCCAACTTCATCTACGGCTCGTCCAAGGCGGGCATGGACGGCTTCGCCCAGGGCCTGGGTGACTCGCTGGCCGGTTCGGGGGCCGGGGTGGTGGTGGTCCGCCCCGGCTACGTGCACTCCAAGATGACGGCGGGGACCCCCGCCGCGCCGATGTCGACCACCCCCGACGCCGTGGCCAAGGCCACCGCACGGGCCATCGCGTCCGGGCGGGGGATGGTGTGGGTGCCCTCCGCCCTGCGCCCGGCCATGGCCGTAGTCAGGCACCTGCCCCGGCCGCTGTTCCGCCTGATCCCTGCGTGAAGGAGGCACCAGGGCCGGCCGGGCCGGCGGCGGGGCCGGGCCGGCGGGCCGGGGTGGCCGCGTTCGACTTCGACGGGACACTGGTGGCCGGCGACAGCCTGATGCCGTTCCTCGCCACGCTGCTCGGGCGCCGGCGGGCGGCCTCCGTGGTGGCCGGCGCCGGCCCGGCCATGGCCCGGGCCTACCGGCGCTCCGGCCGGGACGGAGCCAAGGCCGTCCTGCTCGGCCGGGCCCTTGCCGGCCTTCCGGCCGCCCGCGTGGCCGCCGCCGGCGCCGGCTTCGGCGCCGACCTGGCCGTCAGGATCCGCCCGCCCATGGCCCGGCGCCTGGCCTGGCACCGGGACCAGGGCCACCGGGTCCTCGTCGTGTCCGCCTCCCTGGCCGCGTACCTCGAGCCCTTCGGGGAGCGGGCCGGGATCGACGAGGTGATCGCCACCCGCCTGGAGGAGGGCCCCGGCGGCACCCTCACCGGCCGCCTGCTCGGGCCCAACGTGCGGGGGCCCGAAAAGGCGGCGCGCCTGGCCGCCGCCGTAGCCACCTGGTCAGGGAGGAGCGCGGTCGAGCTGTGGGCCTACGGCAACAGCGCCGGCGACCGCCAGATGCTGGCCATGGCCGACCATCCCCTGCTGGTCGGGCGCCGATGGCCAGCGCCGGCCTGACCCGGGGGGCCCGCCCCGCCCCCCTGGACCACGGCCGCGCCCTGCCCGCCGGCGTCCGGGCCGCCGCTGTGCTGGGCGCCTACCTGCTGCCGGCGGTGGTGGCCTACTGGCACGCCTGGGCCCATCCCGCCTCGGTGGCCATGGGCTCGGGCACCGGCGACCCCGCCCAGAGCATCTGGTACCTGCGCTGGGTGCCGTGGGCCATCGGAGGAGGCCACAACCCCCTTTTCACCGTGGTGGCCAACTACCCCCTCGGGATCAACCTGGTGGTGCAGACCTCGACCCTGGCCCTCGGCCTGGTCCTCAGCCCGGTGACAGTGCTCTGGGGGCCGGTGGCCGCCTACAACGTGGCCATCACCACGGCCTTCGCTCTGTCGGCCGGCGCCGGCTACCTCCTGGCCCGCCGCTTCACCACCTGGCGGCCGGCCGCCTTCGTGGCCGGGCTGGTCTACGGCTACTCCCCCTACCTGGTGGGCCAGGGCCTCGGCCACCTCAACCTGGTCTTCGTGCCCCTGCCGCCGCTGATCCTGCTGGTCCTGCACGACCTGGTGGTGCGCCAGGCCGGCTCGCCGTGGCGCTCCGGCCTGGCCCTGGGCGCCCTGGTGGTCAGCCAGTTCTTCGTCGCCACCGAGGTGCTGGCCACCACCGCCGTGTTCGCCGTGCTGGCCGTGGTGGTCCTGGCCGTGTCCAAGCCCGCCGCCGTGCGCGCCCGGGTGCCCTACGCCGCCGCCGGCCTGGGGGTGGCGGCGGGCGTCGCCGTCGCCGTCCTGGCCTACCCCGCCTACATCCTCCTGGCCGGGCCCCAGCACATCGCCGGGCCCACACCGGGCTTCGAGAGCTACCGCTCGGCCGCCCTCGGTCCGCTGCTGCCCACCTCGTCGATGCTCGTCTCCACCCCTTACCTGCGCAGCCTGGGCGGCGCCATCGGCGGCAACGTGGCCGAGAACGGCAGCTACCTGGGCCTGCCCCTGGTGGCCCTGGTGGTGCTCGGCGCCGTGGCCGTCCGGCGCCGGGCGGCCCGGGTGGCCGGGGTGCTGGCCCTGGTCGCCTTCGTCGTCAGCATCGGCTCGCCGTTCCGGCTGGGCATCCCGGCCCTGGCCGGCTTTGCCTCCTCGGTGCCGATGCCCGCCGCCCCACTCGCCCACGTCCCCCTGCTCCAGGACGCCTACCCGGTGCGCTACACGCTGTGGGTGGCCCTCTTCTCCAGCGTGGTCGCCGCCGTGACCCTCGACCATATCAGGGCCCGCCAAGCGGGCCGGGCCCGGCCCTGCCTCCACGCGCTGTGGCCGGGCCGGGCGCCGGGGTGGGCGGTGCCTTCCGTGCTGGCCGTGGCCGCGCTCGTCCCCCTGCTGCCCGCCTGGCCTTACCCGACGCAGGGCCCAGTCGCCGTGCCCCCTTTCTTCTCCTCGCCTGCCGTCGACGCCATCGGGCCCGGCACCGTCGTGGTGGCCTACCCCTGGCCCGACGCCAGCGACAACCAGGCCCAGTTGTGGCAGGCGGAGGCGGGCATGAGGTTCCGCCTGGCCGGCGGCTACTTCATCGTGCCCGCCGGGCCGGCCCGCGCCTTCAGCTACGCCCCGGTGACGCTGGCCAGCACCGTGTTCGACCAGCTGCGGGCCGGACCGGCGCCCGACCAGACCCCCCAGCTGCGGCGGTCGCTGCGCTCCGAGCTGGCCGGCTGGAGGGTTGAGTCGATGGTGGCGTCGCCGCCCACCGGCGCCGCCGTGGACTGGCTCACCTGGCTGGTGGGACGGCCCCCGGACCAGGTGACCGGCGGTGTGGCCGCCTGGTACCACCTGCGCTGGCCGGCGTGACCGCCGTGACCGGCGTGGCCCGGCCACGACCCCGGGAGATGCGGTGGCGTCGCCCCCTCGGCCCCGCCGTCCTGGCGGTGGTGGTATTCGCCGTCGACCTGGCCTGCCCCAGCGGGATGACCGCCGACTCCGAACGGGCCGTCAGCGTGGCCGTCAGCCTGGTGCACTTCCACTCCATCGGCCTCGACCACCTGCGGCCCCTGCCCACCGGGGGCTTCGCCCTCAGCTTCGTGGGGGGCCACGCCTACCCCTTCTTCCCCTGGGCCGTGTCGCTCTTCGCCGTCCCCTGGGTGGCCGGCTACGACGTCCTGCACCGGCTCGGGATCGGGGGGGGCAGCCTGGCCCTGGTCCGCTCCGGCCACGACTGGGCCCTCCAGGTGGTGTCCGTGTCGGCGGTGGTGGCCGCCACCACCGTCGTCGTCTACTTCACCTCCCTGCGCCTCCTGGGCCTGAGCCCCCCGGCCCGGCGGCGGCGGTGGGCCTACGGGGTGGCGCTGGCCTTCGCCTTTGCCACGCCGGCGTGGTCGACGGCCAGCCGCTCCATGTGGCAGCACGGCCCGTCGATGCTGTGCCTGGCCGCCGCCATCCTCTTCGCCCTGCGGGCCCAGGACGGCGGCGACGCCCGAGGAAGCCGGGGGAGGGGTCGCCGTCGGGCCCATCCGGCGAGCGGGCCCGTCCCGGGCAGGGGCGGTGGGGACCGGCGGGCCCGGCGCAACTGGGCGGCCATGGGTGCGGCCCTGGCCACCAGCTTCGCCATGAGGCCAACCGACGCCATCGTCGTCGCCGTGGTCTTCGGGTGGATGGCCATCGCCCGGCGCCGCCACCTGCCCGCCGCGCTGGCCGGCGCCCTGCCCGCCGCCGCGGTGATCCTGGCCGTCAACCTGGTCTCCTACCACGCCGTGCTCAGCCCCTACTACAGCGGGGGCCAGGGCTTCGACCTGTCCCCCACCACGGCGGTGGCCCTGGCCGGCAACCTGGTGAGCCCGGCCCGGGGCCTGCTGGTCTTCTGCCCCCTCGTCGTCCTCTCCGCGCTCGGCGTGTGGCTGCGCCGGCGCCGGGGGGAGCTGGGCTCGTTTTGGAAGGCGCTGGCCGTGATCCCGGTCCTGCACTGGCTGGTCATCTCGACCTTCAAGCACTGGTGGGGAGGCGACAGCTTCGGGCCCCGGCTCTTTACCGACCTCATGCCCATCTTCGTGGTCCTGGCCCTGCCGGCGATGGAGGCGATGGCCGACCGGGCCGCATCCCGGCGGGCCAGGGTGGCCGGCGGGGCGGGGGTGGCCGGCGAGGCGGGGGTGGCCGGCGGCGGGCGCTGGGCAGGCCGGGACGGGGCGGGGCGGGCCCTGGCCGCCTTCGGGCTGGTGGCGGTGATATGGAGCTTCGGGGTGAACGCCCAGGGAGCCGTCCTGCGGTCGGCGTGGTGCTGGAACAACGAGCCCACCGACGTCGACAAGGTGCCGGCCAAATTATGGCAGTGGAGCGATCCCCAGTTCGCCCGGGGCCTGCGCCGCCTGGTGTGGGGCCCTGACCGGTCGACGGAGCTGATCCGCGACGGCGTGGACCTCTACGGCTGCCCCACCGAGGCGGTCCGCCCGTGACACCCCCGACCCGCCCGATCCGCGACACTGGTGGGATGCCCACTGCACTGATCACCGGGATCACCGGCCAGGACGGCTCCTACCTGGCCGAGCTCCTGGTCGCCAAGCGGTACGAGGTGATCGGCATCCACCGCCGGAGCAGCACCGTGACCTTCGAGCGCATCAAGCACCTGGCTGACCGCATAACCCTGGTGGCCGCCGATCTGATGGACGAGGCGTCGATGATCCGGGTCCTCCGGGACCACCGCCCGGCCGAGGTGTACAACCTGGCCGCCCAGTCCTTCGTGCAGACGTCGTTCAACCAGCCCCTGCTCACCGGGGAGGTCACCGCGCTGGGCGTGACCCGCCTGCTCGACGCCATCCTGCTCGTCGACCCGACCATCCGCTTCTACCAGGCCAGCTCGAGCGAGATGTTCGGCAAGGTCCTGGAAGTGCCCCAGAGGGAGTCGACACCCTTCTACCCCCGCAGCCCCTACGGCGTGGCCAAGGCCTACGGGCACTGGATCACCGTCAACTACCGCGAGAGCTACGACATGCACGCCAGCTCCGGGATCCTCTTCAACCACGAGAGCCCCAGGCGGGGCCTTGAGTTCCTCCCGCGCAAGGTCAGCTTCACCGTGGCCCTCATCAAGCTCGGCCTGCAGGAGCGCCTGGCCCTGGGCAACCTGGAGGCCCAGCGGGACTGGGGATTTGCCGCCGACTACGTAAGGGCCATGTGGCTCATGCTCCAGCAGGACGTCCCCGGCGACTACGTGGTGGCCACCGGCGAGACCCACTCCGTGCGCGAGTTCTGCCAGATCGCCTTCGAGCACGCCGGCCTCGACTGGGAGGCCCACGTCGACATCGACCAGCGCTTCTTCCGGCCGGCCGAGGTGGACCTGCTCATCGGCGATCCCACCCGGGCCCGCTCCGTCCTCGGCTGGAAGCCCGAGGTCGACTTCGACCAGCTGGTGCGCATGATGGTCGACGCCGACCTGGCCGCCCTCAGCCGCTGACGCCGCTGGGTTCGCCGGTACTACTGGGTTCGCCGGTACTACTGGGTTCGCCGGTACTACTGGGTTCGCCGGTACTGCTGGGTTCGCCGATGATGCCGAGGATCTGGGCGGCTCGGGCGGCGGGCTCGGCCAGGACGGCGATCCGGTCCAGGTGCTCGGGGGGCACCCGGGCCCGCACCAGGGCGACCCACGCCGCCGAGGGGGCGAGGAAGGAGGTGCTGGCCGCCACCGCCTGGGTGACGCCGGCGCCGATCGCCGGGGCGCCGGATGCGGGGGCGCCGGGTGCGCCTGGTGCGGGGGAGACCGAGCGGTGGGGGCCGTGGTCGGCGAGGTCGTGGGCCACCACGACCACCCGGGGGGCGCCCCGCCGGCCGGCGCCGGCCAGGCCGGCGGAGGCGAGGACCTCCATGGCAGCGGCGGCGGCCGGTCCTGCCTCGATCGTCACCACCACGCCGGAGTAGCCGCCACGCCAGCCGGCCAGGGCGGCGCCGGCGGCAGGGCGGGCCTGCCCGGGGCCGAAGCAGTCGACGTCGGCAGCCCCGCCCAGCGCCGAGCACAGGGCGGCGTCGGCCGCGGCGGCACCGGGAGCGCCGGCCAGGACGGCCAGGGCCGGGCGGTCCCGCCGGCGTGGGGGTCGGCAGCGCCGGCGGGCCAGCACGCCCCGGTATACCTCGGCGGTGCGGTCGGCGACGTCGGCCCAGGTGGGCGGGGGGGCCGAGGAGGCCTCGAGCAGGCGGGACCGCAGGAGAGGGTCGGTGAGGGCGGCCCCGATGGCACCCGCCATCGAGGCGGGGTCGTAGGGATCGAAGCTGGCCTCGGCGTCGACCATCTCGGCCATGGCGGAGAGGCGGGACGCGATCACCGGCGCCCCGCAGGCCCGGGCCTCGACGACGGGCAGCCCGTAGCCCTCGTACAGAGACGGGAAGACCACCAGCCGGCAGTCCCGGTAGAGCTCCACCAGGACCTCGTCGCTGACCTGGCCGGCCAGGACGACGTCGCCGGCCACACCTAGGCGCTGGGCCAGCGAATCCAGGTGGGCGCGGCGGGCCGGCACCATCGCGCAGACCACGACGAGCTGGTGCTGGCGGCGCGCCGACGGGTCCAGCTGGGCCCACGCCTCGATCAGGCGGTCGAGGTTCTTGCGGGGATCGTCGGCGCCGTTGCAGACGACTAACTGCCTCTCCAGGCCGGCCACGGGCGGGCCGCTCCCCCGCGCCGTGCCGGGCGGTCGGGGCCGGAAGTGACCGCTGCATCCGGCCCCGACCACCGTGACCCGCCGGGCCGGCACCTCAAGGCGGTGGGCGATGTCGTCAGCCGACGAGCGCGACAGGGTGACGACGTGGTCGGCCGCTCGCACCAGCTGCCGGCGGGCCCGCCACCGCCGGCGCAGGCCGGGATCGGCCAGGTAGAGCTCGGGCATGGCCTCGGGGATTAGGTCGTAGACCGTCACCACCAGCGCCATGCCGGCGGTGGAGGCGACCCTCGGCCACACGGCCCGCAGCGGCGACTCCAGCTCGAAGGGGGACGTGACGTGCATGATCCCCCCGGGCCGTCCGGGCCAGTCGTCGAGGGGGATCGCCCTTCCCCCGGCCACCAGGTCGTCGATCCCCCCCGCCGGCGGCCGGCGGGGGTCGACGAGGAGGTGGCCGACCAGGTCGGGGTGGCGGGCCACCAGGGCGCGGGCCAGCTCGAGGGTGTAGCGGGCGATCCCCCGCTCCCGGTAGCCTCTCGACTGGGCCGGGCTCAGATCGAGGACCGCCGGGCCCGAGCTGGCAGCGGGCGGGCGCCAGGTGAGGGTCGGCGGCCAGGTCGGCCGGGCAGCGCCGCCCGTCACGACTGGTGACCGGCGATGCCCACGACCCGGCCGGTGTAGGCGACCGCGGACCCGGTTAGGTCGCCGAAGGGCGGGGCGTCGCCGAAGGGGTACACCGCTCCCCGTGCCCCGACCAGCCAGTAGCCGTTGCCGTCGGCACTGCGCCCGAGGCCGGCGACCGTGTCGGCCACGTGCTCGCCTGGCACCGACCCGAGGAAGGCGGCGTCGCCGAAGGTGAAGACTCCCCCGTCGGCCGCCACCAGCCAGTAGCCCCGGCCGTCGGCGGTGGGTACCATCCCGACGATCGGCTGGTTGAGCCGCTGGGCCCCGGTGGAGCCGAAGAAGCCGGCGTCGCCGAAGGTGAAGATGCCCCCGTCCGAGGCCACCAGCCAGTAGCCCCGGCCGTCGGCGGTGGCGGCCACGCCGACCACGGGCTGGTTGAGCCGCTGGGCCCCGGTGGAGCCGAAGAAGGCGGCGTCGCCGAAGGTGAAGACTCCCCCGTCGGCCGCCACCAGCCAGTAGCCCCGGGCCGGGCTCGAAGCCAGCCCGACGACGGGGCGGTTGAGAGGGTGGCCGCCCTCGGACCCCAAGAAGGCGGCGTCGCCGAAGGTGAAGATCCCGCCGTCGGCCGCCACCAGCCAGTAGCCGGCCCGGCCGGCGGTGGGGGCAAAGCCAACCACAGGCTGGTTGAGCGGGTGGCCGGCCTCCGAGCCCAGGGCGGGCGCCGCCCCGAAGGCGAAGACGGCGCCGTCGCTGCCGGCCACCCAGTACCCGTCACCGCCGGCCACCCGGCCAGGGGGTGGGGAAAGGGCGAACCAGTCGGAGCGCAGCCCGAGCGTGCCGGCGAAGCCGGCCCCCGTCACGGTGACCGAACCCTGCGATCCGGCGACGACCATCCTCAGCACCCTGCCCCCGAGGTCGCCGAGGCCGTTGCGGGCCGTCACTCTGACGGCGGCCAGGGCGCCGATCTGGGGATAGGCGGCCTGGATGGCCGCCACCGGGACGCTGGCCGTCCAGTCGTGGTCGGGGTTGGAGGCGGTGGCGTCGCCGGCGTCGACCACGGCGGGGAACGCCCCGCCGGCGCTGTAGCCCCCCGTCGACGAGGAGTACTCCGAGAGGGCCGCCGATCCGGCCGGGCCGCAGGAGGACGACGCCTCGCAGGTCAGCACCTGGCCGGCAGTCGAGGTGGCAGCCTGGTCGGAGTAGACGGCATAGCCGCCGATGGCGGGGTCGGCAGCGGCGTCGCCCCCGTAGACCTGGCAGGACTGGCTGTCGCAGATCTGGCCGCCGTTCGCCGCCGCGTAGGCCAGCGCGTAGCTCCGGGCGGCCACCGCCTGAGCCTGGAGGGCGGCCTCGCCGTTGGGGACGCTGCCCCACGAGGCGGGCTCCTCCCGGGGGACGACCCCGGCCACGTACTGGTCCAGCGGCAGCGTGTCGACCGTGCCGCCGGCGCTGATCGTGAAGCTGCCCTGGTAGGGCCGGGGCCCCGACGGCAGGCACAGGGCGATGGTGGTGGCCGCCGAGTCGTCGGGGGCGGGCGCCGAGATGGTGACCGCGGTCCCGGCGCCGGCCAGGAGGAGCGACGACGGCGGCGCCGTGCACGCACTCTGGCCATACAGCGAGTAGGTCCCGTCCCCGTTGGCGTGCACCCGCAGGGCGGCGGGGGCGGCGACCAGGCCGGAGACGGCGGCGGCGGCGGGGAGCAGGAAGGTCTGGTCGGCTGCCCCGCCCACCTCGTCGAGGCGGACCCCGATGGCCTGGGGGCTGCCGGCCGGCGGCGACGACAGGGCCGTCCCTCCGTAGAAGTGGGCGAGGATCTGCTGGTAGGTCCAGCCCATGTCGGCGGCGTAGCCATAGGCGCCGTACTGGCCCATGCCCCGACCGTGGCCGAGCCCGTGACCGACCAGGTCGACGGCCGGGGCGGCCGGGGCCGCCGGCGAGGCGGTGGCGGCGACCGGGGCCGCCGGGCCGCCGGCAGCTATCACGGCGGCTGCGGCCGCCAGGGCGGCCCTGACAAACGGCTTCCTGTGCACTGAGGTCCGGATACTAA
>JBOGGP010000046.1:0-12611 GCA_050744105.1 Acidimicrobiales bacterium | reverse complement strand
AGCTGGTGTCCCGGGCCAACTCCGACGTGGGCCTGCTGCAGGGCCTCCTGTCCTTCCTGCCCCTCCTCACCGGCAACGCCCTGCTCCTGGTGACCGCCCTGGTGATCATGTTCCTGTACTCGCCCCTGCTGGCCCTGATCACGCTGGGCGTGGTGCCCGCCCTGGCCCTGACCGCCTTCCGGATGCGGGAGCAGACCTTCCCCGCCAACTGGGACGCCCAGCAGCGTGAGGGGGAGGTGGCCACGGTGGTGGAGGAGGCGGTGACCGGGGTGAGGGTGGTCAAGGGCTTCGGCCAGGAGGAGCGAGAGCTGGCCCACCTGGTCGACCGGGCCGGCGTGCTCTTCGGCTCCCGCCTGCGCGCCGTGCGCCTGCAGGCCCGGTTCCAGCCCATGCTGGCCGGCATACCGGTGGTCGGCCAGGTCGCCGTCCTGGCCCTGGGCGGGTGGATGGACATCCACCACCACCTGTCGATCGGCACCTTCCTGGCCTTCGCCACCTACCTCCTGCAGCTGGCGTCGCCGGCCCGGATGCTCGCCATGCTCCTCCTCATCAGCCAGCAGGCCCGTGCCGGCGCCGAGCGGGTCTTCGACCTGCTCGAGTCGACCCCGGTCGTCACCGAGGCCCCCGGCGCCCCCGCCCTGGCCCGGGCCCGGGGCCAGGTGAGCTTCGAGGGGGTCAGGTTCGGCTACGTGTCGGCCGAGCCCGTCCTCGACGGCTTCGACCTCGACGTGGCTGCCGGCGAGACCGTCGCCCTGGTGGGCGCGTCGGGCTCGGGCAAGTCCACCATCGCCCTGCTGGTGCCCCGCTTCTACGACGTGCAGGCCGGCACGGTACGGGTCGACGGCACCGACATCCGGGACGTCACCCTGGCCTCGCTGCGGGCCCAGACAGGGGTGGTGTTCGAGGAGAGCTTCCTGTTCTCCGACACCGTCGGGGCCAACATCGCCTACGGCAAGCCCGACGCCACCCCCGACGAGGTGGTGGCGGCGGCCCGGCTGGCCGAGGCCCACGAGTTCATCTCGGCTCTTTCCGACGGCTACGACACGGTGGTGGGCGAGCGGGGCCTGACCCTGTCGGGTGGCCAGCGCCAGCGCGTCGCCCTGGCCCGGGCCCTGATCACCGACCCGCGGATACTGGTCCTCGACGACGCCACCAGCGCGGTGGACTCGCGCGTCGAGGAGGACATCCACGCCGCCCTGCGCCGGGTCATGCGGGGCCGCACCACGCTGCTGGTCGCCCACCGCCGCTCGACCCTGCGCCTGGCCGATCGCATAGTCGTGGTCGATGGGGGCCGGGTGGTCGACCAGGGAGGCCACGGCGACCTCCTGGCCCGCTGCGGGCTGTACCGCGACCTCCTCTCCGGCCCCGGCGACGAGCTGAGCCCGGCCGCCTCGGGGGCGAGGGCCGCCGGCGGGGCCGCCGGCCCGGCTGCGGCGGCCGGCGGGGTGACGCCGTCGGCCTGGCCCGAGGAGGTCTCCTCGTCCCGCATCGACGGCGCCCGCCGCAACCAGGGCATGACCCTCGGTGTCGGCCTGGGGGGCCACGGCGGTGGCCACGGCCACGGCGCCTGGCTGGCCCTGGATCCCACCCCCGAGCTGCTGGCCAAGGTGGACGCCCTGGGGCCGGCCGACGACGACCCGGGGGTGGAGGTGGCCGCCCAGAGCGCCTGGGACGAGCACTTCGACCTGCGGCGCTTCCTCCGCCCGTTCTGGGGCCCCCTCGGACTGGGCCTGCTCCTGGTGGTGGCCGACGCCGCCGCCAACCTGTCGGGGCCCCTGCTCATCCGCTCGGGCCTCGACCGGGGGGTCGAGCGGGGCTCGGTGGACGCCCTGTGGCTGGTGTCGGGGGTGTTCCTGGTCGTGACCGTGGCCGACTACGTCGACTCGTACTTCCAGGTCCTCGTCACCGGGCGAACGGCCGAGCGCCTGCTCTTCGCCCTCCGGGTGCGCATCTGGGCCCAGCTGCAGCGCCTGGGCGTCGACTTCTACGACGCCGAGATGGGGGGCCGGATCATGACCCGGATGACCACCGACGTCGACGCCCTGTCCAGCCTTCTCCAGAGCGGTCTGATCAACGCCCTCGTCGCCCTCTTTACCTTCGGCGGGGTGGGGGTGGCCCTGGTGGCCATCAACCCCAGCCTGGGCCTGGTGACCATGACGGTGGTGGTGCCCCTGGCCGGCGCCACGGTGGCCTACCGCCGGCTGTCCGCCCGTGCCTACCGCGTGGCCCGGGAGCGCATCGGCGTGGTCAACGCCAACTTCCAGGAGAGCCTGTCGGGGGTCAGGGAGTCCCAGGCCTTCGTGCGGGAGGGGCGCAACCAGGGTGAGTTCCGCCGGCTGGCCGGCAGCTACCTCGACGCCCGCCTCGACGCCCAGCGCCTGGTCGCCACCTTCTTCCCCTTCGTGGAGCTGCTGGCCGACGTGGCCGCGGTGCTGGTGCTCGGCGTGGGCTCGGTCCTGGTCGGCCGCCACTCGCTCACCGCCGGAGGCCTGATCGCCTTCCTGCTCTACCTGGACCTGTTCTTCAACCCCATCCAGCAGCTGTCCCAGACCTTCGACTCCTACCAGCAGGCGGGGGCGTCGACGGCCCAGATCAACCACCTCATGACGCTAGAGACCTCCACCCCCCCGCCGGCCCGCCCGGCCCCGTCCTGGCCGCTCGAGGGACGGGTGGAATTCGACGGCGTCGGTTTTTCCTACCCGGGGGTGGGGGGCGGCGCCGAGGCCCTGCGCGGCCTCGACCTGATGGTGGAGCCGGGCCAGACGGTGGCCCTGGTGGGCGAGACGGGGGCGGGCAAGTCCACCCTGGTAAAGCTGGTGGCTAGGTTTTACGACCCCACGGGGGGATCGGTGAGGGTGGACGGCACCGACCTGCGCCAGGTCGACCTCACCTGGTACCGCCACCACCTGGGCTACGTCCCCCAGGAGCCCTTCCTGTTCTCGGGGAGCCTGCGCGACAACATCGCCTACGGCCGTCCCGGTGCCAGCGACGCCCAGGTGGAGGCGGCGGCCCGGGCGGTGGGGGCCCACGACTTCGTCGCCGGCCTGGCCGACGGGTACCGCCACGTGGTGAGCGAGAGGGGGCGGTCGCTCTCCGCCGGCCAGCGCCAGCTGATCGCCCTGGCGCGGGCCCAGCTGGTCGACCCGGCCATCCTGCTGCTGGACGAGGCCACGTCCAACCTCGACCTGTCGACCGAGGCCCGCGTCGCCCAGGCTATGGGGGTGGTCGCCCACGGGCGCACCACCTTGCTGATCGCCCACCGGCTGCAGACGGCGGCCCGGGCCGACCGGGTGGTCGTGCTGCACCAGGGCGCGACGGTGGAGGACGGCACCCACGACGAGCTGCTCAGCCTCGGCGGCCGCTACGCCCGGATGTGGGATGCCTTCGATGCGGGGGCGGGCACGCCGGCGGCCGGCGCCGTCATCCCTGGGTGACGCGAGCGGCAGGTGGCGCCGGCGTGCCCGTCCACAGGGCCAGCTGGCCGTCGACCTGGCCGGCCACCACCGCCGACGAGCCGACGAAGCCGACCTGGTCCACCTGGGCGTCGACGTGGCCCACCCACGGCGCCGACGACGTGTCCAGGCCCTGCCAGGTGGCGCCGGCATCGCCGGACTGCCACAGCCCCAGCGCGCTCGCCGCGGTGGCGGCCTCGACCGGATCGGCCGACCCTCCGCCGGCGGCCAGCCAGGTGGTCCCCCGCAGGGCCAGGTCGGCGATGGCGCCGCCACCCTGTCCTGAGAATGCGGCCACGTCCTGGCGGGTCCAGGTGGCGCCGGCAGCCGACTGCCACAGGGCGGGGTCGGCGGTCCCGTCGGGCCCGGCCGAGGTGCCGTAGGCCAGGAAGCCGTTACCGGTGGTCAGGCAGCCGGTCATCCGTTCCTCCTCGCCCGGGGTGGCGGCGGGGGTTATGGCGCCACCCTGCCACGTCTGCCCACTGGCAGAGACCCAGGCCATGGCCCGGCTACCGGGCGTGCCGTCGTGGCCACTGCCCACTGCCACCACCGACTGCGGCCCGGCGCACGCGCCCAGGGGCTCCTCGGCGCCCAGGCCGGGCGAGGGGTCCAGCGAGCCGGTGGCCTGCCACGGGGCGCCGCCGGCGCTGACCCAGGCGACGGCCTGGTCCGGTACCCCGCTGCCCGACGGCCCGGGAGTCCCGGGGCCGGCGCCTGATCCAGCACCGGCACCGGCACCCGGACCGGCGGCGGGCGCCGGTACCGTCCCCCCCCCGTGGCCCACGGCCACCAGCACCTGGCCCACCCGGGCCAGGGCGGTGGCCCGGGCGGCAGGCAGCGTCCCCCCCCCGAACGTGCCCGGCGCCGCCGGAGCCGGCGTCCACGCCTGCCCCGCCGGTGACGTCCAGATGCCGGCGGCCGCCACCTGGCCCGGCTGGTCCACCTGGCCACCCGCCGCCGCCAGGCCGTCGGGCACGGCCAGGAGGGCGCGAACCACCTGGCCGGCGAACGTCCCCCCCGACGTCTCGGCCGTCCAGGTGGAGCCGTCGGTCGAGGTCAGGACCACCACCGAGGCCTGGGCCGGACCCAGGGCCTGGCTCGGGTCGGTCACGTCGACGGCCACGTGGAGCTGGCCGTGGTCGAGGACCAGCGACGCGGGGACGGCCTGGGGGGCGGGTACGCCGAAGGCGGCCGGGTCGGCGGTCACCTCGGTCCAGGTGCCGCTGGCGTCGGCCAGCAGGCGGGGCTGGCCGACCGTGCTGTCGGCCACGATCGTCGTCGCGCTGCGGGTGGCCACCAGGCTCAGGCGCCACCCGGTGGCCGCCGCCGCCGCCGGGGGCAGCGAGGCCTCGCTCCAGCTGAGCCCGTCGGTCGAGGTCCACATGCGCTGGGCGGCCGGCCCCCCGCCCACCGCCACCAGGTCGGCGCCGGTGGACCCCGGCGCCGTGGCCACGGCGGTGCCGGCCACTGCCGCGGCGATCGCACCGGGTGGGCCGGCGGAGGCGGCCGGCGACATGGGGAAGGCCTCCGACGCCTGGCTCCAGCTGAACCCGTCGGGTGAGATCCACGAGGCCGGCATCCACTGGTCGGCGGTGCGCACGCCGCCGACGGCCACGAAACCGGTGCCCAGCGTGGCCAGGCCGTCGATCACGTGGTCCCCGTTGCCGGTGAAGGAGCGCGCCGCCGACCTGATGGCCGACCAGTGGATCCCGTCGATGGACGTCCACAGGGCGGCGTCGGTAGCCGTGCCCGCCACCGCCGAGCCCGCCGCCCACACTCCTCTGGGGGACACCACGAGGCTGTTGACGCTCGGCTGGTCGGAGCCGTCGATCACCCGCTCGGCGCCGGCCAGGCGGGTCCAGCGGCTGCCGTCGGTCGAGTACCACATGGCCGCCCGCCGCTCGACGGTGCCGGCGGCGAAGACCCCGAGGGCACCGGCGGCGACACGGTCCATCACCGCACCGGTGCTGCCCGGCCCGCCGCCGGCCGGCGTGGCGGGGCCGGCGCCGCTGCTCGGGCTGGGAGTCGGGGAAAAGGCCGCCCCGTCGGGCACCGCCCGGAACGGGCGGCCGGGCCCGGAGGAGACCCAGACCGCGGCCCGTTGGCTGCCCCCCGTTCCCGAGGAGCCGACCACCACGGTGGCGGTGCCCAGCCGGGCGCCGGCCCGGGCCTGGGTGTCTCCCGGGCCTGCCGGCAGGGGGCTGGGCGTCCAGGCGATGCCGTCGGGCGAGGTCCACACCGTGGCCGTCGAGGTCCCCGAAGCGGAGGTGCGCGTCCCCACGGCGAGCCACGCTGCGCCGGAGACGGCCGGGGCCAGGATGCCGGCGATGGTGGAGGACGGGCCACCGCCGATGGCGACTGCCGGGCCGGTCACCCGGGACCACTGGTAGGTCGGGCTGGTGGCATCGGGGCGGGCCGGCGTCGACGAAGCCCCCTGATCGGGATTGCCGGGACTCCCGGTGCAGCCGGCCAGGCCGGCCGTCGAGGCGGCGGCCACGCATATCATGGCGATGGTCCGCCGGGCGCGGTGGCGCATGACTATCGCCGGCCGCCGGGCGCGGTGGCGCATGGCTATCGCCGGCCGGCGGGCGGTCACCGGCCCGGGGGCGGGCGCCGGCCGCCCCGTGGCGTCAGCGGCTGCTGAGATGAAAGCCCCCGTCGTCTCCCCGCCGGCGCCAGAATTTCCATCGCGGCTGGCTGCGGGCCTTCTCCACATCCGCCAGGATCTCCGGGCCGGCGGCGGTGACGATGGCGTCGGCCTGGTCGAGGATGGCCGCGATCTCACCGGGTGGCTCCTCCGGCTCGTCCTCGACAGGCGGGCGCAGCAGGCTGCCCTGGACGAAGGTGGCGTCGATGATGTCCCGCCGGTAGCGCTCGCAGCTGTCCGGGCACCGCCACGGGGCCTCGGGGGCCAGGTTGAGCACGCAGAAGCGCGCCACCTCGCCGGTGTCGTAGGTGCGGCTCTGGAAGTGGCGGCAGTCCTCTCGCATCGGCACGCCCCCAATCCTCCCACGCCAGCCGGTGCTTCTCCGGGCGCCAGGCTGCTCCCGGCGCCAGCCCACGGTGGGCTGGCGCGGCACCAGCTCGGCGCGGCGTGGGGGGTGTGCCTACAATCGGGCGTGGACATCGCGCCCTTTCCGACGGTGCGGTCAGCGGGGTGACCAGGCCCGCCGGGGCGGCCACCGGCGGCGCCGCGACCGGCGGCTCCCACGACCACGGATCGTCGGCGCACGCAGCAGGAGGCGGGTCCCGCGCTCCCGACGTGCTGTCGAGCGCGCTGCGCCTCTCTGTCAGCCGCCTGGCCCGGCGCCTGCGCCAGCAGTCGCCAAACGACGTCACCGCGTCCCAGTACTCGGCGCTCGTGTCGCTCGACCGGCACGGGGCGGTGTCCCTCGGCGAGCTGGCCGCCATCGAGCAGATCGCCCCGCCGTCGATGACCCGGATCACCGCCCGGCTGGAGGAGGCCGGCCTGGTGGAGCGCCGGGTGGACAGCGCCGACCGGCGGGTGGCCCGGGTGGTATTGAGCGCGGTCGGCGCACGGGTGCTGGAAAGCACGAGGACCACCAGGGACCTTTTCCTGGCCCACCGCCTCCAGCTGCTCAGCACCGAGGAGCTGGAGTGTCTGAGCCGGGCCATCCCCCTGCTCGAACGGCTGTCGATGGAGGACTCAGGGGCCTAGTGCCCGACATGACCACCCCTCTTGCCGCCTACTCCTTGAGGCTGCGCGTTCGCCTGCGCAACCGACCTGGGATTCTCGGCCACCTGGCCACCCGCCTGGGCCAGGCCGGGGGCAGCCTGATGGGCATCAGCATCGTCGCCTCCGACGGGGCCACGGTGACGCGCGACGTCGTGGTCTTTTGTCCCACCGAGGAGGGGATGGACGCGGTACGCGACGTCGCCGGCCAGGTCGACGGGGTGGAGTTGGTGGCGGCCGAGGATCGCACCATGGCGGCCCACCTGGGGGGCAAGCTGAGCATCGCCGGCCGCCGGCCCATCGGGGACAAGGACGACCTGGCCATGGCCTACACGCCTGGGGTGGCCCGGGTGTGCCGGGCCGTCGCCGGCCAGCCGGCACTTGCCCATCGCTACACGATGCGGTCCAACACCGTGGGAGTGGTCACCGACGGGACGGCGGTCCTCGGCCTGGGGGACATCGGGCCGGCGGCCGCCCTGCCGGTCATGGAGGGCAAGGCGGTGCTGTTCAAGGCCTTCGCCGGGGTGGACGCCGTGCCCGTGGCCCTCGACGTTGCCGGCGCCGACGAGCTGGTCGCCGCCGTGGTGGCCATGGCCCCGATGTTCGGCGGGATCAACCTGGAGGACATCGCCGCGCCGCGATGCTTCGAGGTGGAGCGGCGGCTCCAGGAGCTGCTCGACATCCCGGTGTTCCACGACGACCAGCACGGCACCGCGGTGGTGGTCCTGGCTGCCCTGCGCAACGCCCTCGCCGTGGTCGGCCGGCGCATCGGCGACGTCCGGGTCGTGATATCGGGTGCCGGCGCCGCCGGCGTGGCCATCGCCAGGATCCTCATGCGGGCTGGGGTCTCCGACCTGGTCGCCGCCGACCGCCGGGGCGCCATCCACCCCGGGCGCGACGGCCTCGACCCCTCCAAGCGGTGGCTGGCGGACAGGGCCAACCTCCACGGTCGCACCGGCACCCTGGCCGAGCTGCTCGACGGCGCCGACGTCTTCGTCGGCGTCAGCGGCCCCGGCCTCCTGCACCGGGCCGACATCGAGGCGATGGCCGACGCCCCCATCGTCTTCGCCCTGGCCAATCCGGTGCCCGAGATCATGCCCGAGGAGGTGGAGGGAATTGCCGCGGTCATGGCCACCGGCCGCAGCGACTACCCCAACCAGATCAACAACGTGCTGTGCTTCCCCGGCATCTTCCGGGGCGCCCTCGACGCCGGAGCCACCCGGATCACCGAGGGGATGCAGATGGCGGCGGCCGAGGCCATTGCCGGCGCCGTCCCGCCGGCCGACCTCGGCCCCGAGATGGTGGTCCCCACCGTGTTCACCGAGCCGGTGGTGCCGGCCGTTGCCGCCGCCGTTGCCGCCGCCGCCCGGGCCGAGGGGGTGGTCCGTCCGATGTGACGGGCTGGACAGGCGGGTGGTGGGCTTGCCAGGCGCCGGATCGGTCGTAGGTGCGGCCCTTCCAGGCGACGCCACCGCGCCAGTGCCGCCATGCCGAGCTGAGGGTCATCGCCACGTAAAGGACGGCCACCGCCGGCAGGCCTAACGCCCGCCACCAGGCCAGCCGGGGATGGGCCAGCCGGTGGTAGGCGAGCATGGGCAGGTAGGTCAGGGCCATCACCAGCCACGCCGAAGCGCCGAGGGCCGCCACCTGGGGGAGGCCGGCGACCACGCCCCCGACCAGGGCGGCGGGTGGCCCCACGAACACGGCGGCCAGTCCTACGACGGTGCCGGCGAGCAGGGCGGGGGAGTGACGCAACTGGGTGTAGGCGCTTCGGGCCACCATGTCCCAGATGTCCCCGAGACGGGGGTAGGGCCGCACGCTGGTCGTGTCGTCGGCCAGTCCGAGCCACAGCGCGGCGCCCGACCGCTTGAGGGCCCGGGCCAGGGCCACGTCGTCGATCACCGCTCCCCGCACGGCAGCCACGCCTCCGGCTCGCTCCAGGGCGGCGGTGCGCACCAGGATGCAGCCGCCTGCCGCAGCCGCCGTCCTGCTCGACTGTCGGTTGACCTGGCCGAAGGGGTAGAGCTCGGCGAAGAAGTAGACGAAAGCGGGGACGAGCAGCCTCTCCCACGCCGACGCGGTGCTCAGGCGGGCCATGAGTGAGACCTGGTCGAGGTGGGATGCCTCGGCCCATGCCACCAGCCGGCGCAGGCCGTCAGGCGGATGGGCGATGTCGGCGTCGGTGAGGAGTACGTAGGCGGGCGCGGGCGGCGCGCCGGCTGGTGGCGGGAGCCAGGGGTCACCGGCTCCGGTGGCCCGGGCGATGCCCTGGTGGAGGGCCCACAGCTTGCCCGTCCACCCGTCCGGCGGATCTCGGCCGGCGACCACCGTCAGATCCAGGCGGCCGGCGCCGGCCAGAGCTCGGGCGGCCGAGGCGGTGTCGTCGGTGCTGCGGTCGTCCACCACCACGACATGGGCGGGACCGGGATAGTCCTGGTCCAGGAGGCTGGCCAGGGTGACCTCCAGGAGGTCGGCCTCGTCCCGGGCCGGCACCACCACGGCGACGGCCGGCCACTGCGGCGGTGGTGGCGCAGCCCGCAGGCGGATGTCGGTGCGCCAGAACCGGCCGCGACCGACCAGCAGCCAGGTCCAGGCCAGGAGGGGGAGGAGCGCCAGCCAGCCGACCATGGCGCTGGAGGTTACCGACCTGGGTGTGCCTGAACCCGGCTCCGTCCGCCGTCGGAGGGCCGGGTTTCGAGCGAACATGTGTTCGCCTACTCTGGGTGCCGTGGGCGCAACCGCGGGAGCAGTCACCGGCCGCAACTGGACAGGGCCGCTGGCTGGTGACCGCCGCCTGGAGGTCCTCGAGCCCCTGGCTCCCCTGCTGCCGGGGGGAGGTCTCCAGCGGGGCAGCACGGTGGTGGTGGCGCCGGCGGGGGCGCCGGGGGCGACCTCCCTGGCCCTGGCCCTCATGGGCGGGGCGTCCCGGGCCGGGTCGTGGTGCGCGGTGGTTGGCCTGCCCGGCTTGGGCGTGGTGGCGGCCGCCCAGATGGGCCTGCGGCTGGAGCGCCTGGCCCTGGTCGCCGACCCGGGAGACCAGTGGCCCACGGCGGCGGCGGCCCTCCTCGACAGCGTCGAGGTGGTGGTGATCTGCCCGCCCAGCCGGCCCCGCCCCGGCGACTCCCGGCGGCTGGTGGCCCGGGCTCGTGAACGGGGTTCGGTGGCCGTCGTCCTCTCGGCCGCCTGGGCCGAGCGGGCCGACGTGCGCCTCGAGGTGCATGGCGCCACCTGGTCCGGGCTGGGAGCAGGTCATGGCCACCTGCAGGGCCGGCTGGTGGAGGTGGTGTCGGCGGGCCGCGGGTGGGCGTCGGGGGAGCGCCGGGCCCGGCTGTGGCTGCCCGGGCCCACCGGGGCGCCCGAGGCAACAGCAGGCGGGGCGCCGGCCGGCGGGCGCCCGTCGCAGGCGGGCTGACATGGGCGCGCTGCGCATGCTGGTGGCCCGCTTCCCGGACTGGGCGGTGGTGGCGGCCGCTTGCCCGCAGGCAGTCCCGGTGGTGGTGGTGGGAGCCAACCAGGTGGTGGCCGCCTCCCCGGCGGCGCGCGCCGACGGTGTCAGGACGGGGATGCGCCGCCGGCAGGCCCAGAGTCTCTGCCCGGCGGTGGAGACGGTTGCCGACGACCCGGCCCGGGACGCCAGGGCGTGGTCGCCGGTGGTGAGCGCGCTCGACGTGCTCTGCCCCGCCGTGGAGGTGGGCCAGCCCGGGATGGTGGCCTTCGCCACCCGGGGACCCTCCCGGTACTTCGGCGGCGACGACGCGCTGGCCGGGAAGGTGTCCGCTGCCCTGGAGGCCGCCATCGGCCGGCCGGGGGCCCGGGTGGGCGTGGCCGACGGGCGCCTGGCCGCCCGGCTGGCCGCCCGGATGGGCGGCCCGGCAGCTCCGCTGCGGGTGGTGGCGGTCGGGGGGAGCCGGGAGTTCCTGGCCCCCTGGCCGGTCGGCATCCTGGGGGGACCGGTCCTCGGGCGACCGGAGCTGGCCGACATCTGCGAGCGCCTGGGTCTGCGCACGCTGGGGGCGGTGGCGGCGTTGGCGCCGGGGACCATGACGGCGCGCTTCGGCCCTGATGGCGCCGCCGCCCACCGGCTGTGCCGGGGCCTCGACGAGCACCCCCTGTCGGTCCGCCGGCCACCGCCGGACCTGGTGGTGGAGACCGAGCTCGATCCCCCGGCGGAGCGGGTGGACACCGTGGCCTTCGCCGGCAAGGCACTGGCCGACGAACTGCACGCCCGTCTGGAGCAGGGGGGCCTGGCCTGCGTGCGGGTGGCCATCGAAGCTTCTACCGAGCACGGGGAGCACCTGGTCCGGCGGTGGCGCCACGACGGGGCTCTCGACGCCGGCGCCATCGCCCAGCGGGTGCGTTGGCAGCTCGAAGGCTGGTTGGGATCGGGGACCACAGCTGCGGGGGTGACCCGGTTGCGCCTGGTTCCCGAGGAGGTCCGCCCCGACCGCGGTCGCCAGCTCGGGCTGTGGGGAGGGTCGGCCGCCACCGACGAGCGGGCGTCGGCCGGCCTGGCTCGCCTCCAGGGCCTCCTGGGTCCCGAGGCGGTGACCACCGCCATGGTGGTGGGAGGCCGTGATCCTCGCTGGCAATGCCGCCGGGTGCCCTGGGGCGAGCCCCGGGATCCACCGCCGGCCACCACGACGCCGGCACCCCCCGGCACCAGGGCCCCCGGCACCAGGGCACCCGGCACCAGGGCACCCGGCACCAGGGCACCCGGCAGCGACGGCGTGGCTCCCTGGCCCGGGAGCCTGCCCGGACCGGCGCCGGCGGTGGTCCATCCCGGCCCCCTCCCTGCCGAGGTCCACGACGCCGCCGGCCATCCCCTGGCCGTGACCGGCCGGGGGACCCTGGGTGGCGTCCCGGCCTCACTGTCGGTGGCCGGCGGGGCGTGGGCCGCCGTCAGTGCCTGGGCGGGGCCGTGGCCGGTGGAGGAGCAGTGGTGGGATCCGCCCGGGCGCCGGCGGGCCCGATTCCAGATAGTGGCCGGCGGGGTGGCCCACCTGGTCGTCCGGGAGACGGGCCGGTGGTGGGTGGATGCCACCTACGACTGAGCTCTCCGGCTCTCCGGCTCTCCGGCTCTCCGGCTGTCCGGCTGTCCGGCTGTCCGGGGTCTTGTGCACTGCGGTACCCCTTAGGCGTACCTAAGTGCACACCGACCGGTCTCAGGACCCGTTGGCCACCTCGACCAGCCGGCCCAGGGCCAGCAGCCTGCCTTCGGAGCCGGCCGGGCCGACCAGCTGTAGCGACGCCGGGAAGCCCCCGGTGGGGACCGGCATCGACAGCGCCGGCACCCCGGCCAGGTTGACAGGGAGGGTGGCCCGCAGGCTCATCATGGCCTCGGCGCCGGCCAGGACCGGTGGCAGGTCGAGCAGGGTGGGCAGGGCCAGGGCATGGACACCGGCCCAGACCCGGTCCAGCTCGGCGCACCAGCGGGCGGCCACGGCGCCGGCCGCCTGGAGCTCGGC
>JBOGGP010000045.1:0-12716 GCA_050744105.1 Acidimicrobiales bacterium | reverse complement strand
GCTGCCCGCCTCGGTGCTGCCCGCCTCGGTGCTGCCCGCCTCGGTGCTGCCCGCCTCGGTGCTGCCCGCCTCGGTGCTGCCCGCCTCGGTGCTGCCCCAGGAGGTCGGCTCCTGACCCGGGGAGCCGGGTGACCAGGCCGCGGCCCCGGCGCCAGGAGAGTCCCCGGTTCAGCCCTGGCCGCCGAAGCGCCGGCGGAAGCGCTCCCTGGCGTCGCCCCACGAGTCGTTGGACTGCATCGTCTTCATGGTCTCGCTGAGCTGGTGCCAGCTGTGCTGGCCCATGCGGCGCAGGTTCTTGGTCAGGGCGACGGCGCTGACCAGCATGACCGCCAGGCCCACCACCCCGAGGGGCCAGCTGGTGGCGAAGGAGGCCAGCAGCACCAGCAGCCCGGCCAGAAACCCGAGAGCCGCCCACCGGGCGTTGCGGGCCAGGTAGCGGGGCAGGGTCGACGAGCTGATGCGCCTGGCCTGCTCCGGATCGTTGGCGTAGAAGCTCTGCTCGATCTGGTGGATGATGCGCTGTTCGTCTTCGTTGAGAGGCACGGCCGAACCCTCACAGCCCGGTTGTCGGCGACACTTCTGGTGTCGAACTTGTCTTGATGCACCGTACCGCAACCCCGGCCCCACTTGGGCTCCCGCGGGCACTGGGCGCGCTCCCACCGGAGGTGGTTGGCGCCCGCCCGGTGGCCGGCTCCCCCGCCGGCCCCCACTGCTGGTCTCCCCGCCGCTTCGGCACCAGGCCCCCCGGGCCGAGCAAGGTGGCCGGCCCGACGGCCACGTCGCCGAAGCGCCGGCGGACCCGGTCGACGGCAGCGGCGGCCGCCCGCCAGCTCCTGCGGCCGTCGGCGCCCCCGCCGGAGCGGGACCGACCGGCCAAGGCCGTCGCCTGGCCCCCCTGGTCGCCTGGGCCACCGGGGAGGTCGAAGGCCAGCTGTTCGGTGGCGACGCCCGCTGGTTCGGGCGCACCCCCCGGTGCGGGCACCAGGCTGGACACCGACAGACCGACGAGGCGGACCCCCCGGGACACCTCGACCCCTCCGAGCAGGGCGGTGGCCACCCGGGCCAGGATCGGCCCGGTGTCGGCCGGTACCGGCAGGGAACGGCTCCGGGTGACTGTCTCGAAGTCGCCGAAGCGGACCTTGAGCGTCACCGTCCTCCCCCCCACCCCGCCGGCGCGCAGGCGGGACGACACGGCGTCGGCCATCCGCACGAGCTGGTCGTGGACCTCGCCGGCGTCGTGGCGGTCCCGCGCCCAGGTCTCCTCGTGACCCATCGACTTGGGGGCCCGGTCAGGCTGGACGGGACGGGGGTCGATGCCGTGAGCCAGCTGGTGGAGGTGGCGCCCGCCGGCCCGCCCCAGCGCCGACTCCACGGACCCGGCCGGCACCGATGCCAGCTGGCCGACCGTGGTGATCCCGAGCCGCCGTAGCCGGGCGGAGGTGGCCGGCCCGACCCCCCAGAGCGCCTCCACCGGCAGGGGGTGGAGGAATTCGAGCTCGCGCCCGGGGGCCACTACCACCACGCCGGCGCCGGGGTCGACCCCGTTGGGACGGGCGGTGGGCTTGGCCGCCTCCGAGGCCAGTTTGGCCACCAACTTGGTCGTGGCCACCCCTACGGAGCAGGCAAGGCCCACCTCGGTGCGGACGTCGACACGGATCCTCCCGGCGATCTCCGGCGCTGGCCCCACCAGCCGGCTGGCGCCACCGACGTCGAGAAAGGCCTCGTCCAGCGCGATTCCCTCCACCAGGGGGGTGTACCGGTCGAAGATCCGGTGGATGGCCTGGCTGCAGTCGGCGTACCGGTCGAAGTGACCGTCGACGAAGACGGCTCCCGGGCACAGGCGGCGGGCCACGGCCGAGGGCATGGCGGAGCGCACGCCGAAGGTGCGGGCCTCGTAGCTGCACGACGCCACCACCCCCCGGCGGCCACTGCCCCCGACGATGAGCGGGCGACCGGCCAGCGACGGATCGTGGAGGACCTCGACGGCGGCGTAGAAGGCATCCATGTCGACGTGGAGGATGGACGGCACCGCCGGCGCCGGTACGTCGTCGGCGCCGGTCATCTCAGGTTGATGCGCCGGTACTCCTCGGCGTAGGGCACGCCGGCCCGGCGCCCGGCCTCCTCGGCTCTGTGGCGGACGACGCCCTGGGGCCAGTCGGCCGCCGAGCCGAACTGGAGGGACCCGATCTGGGTGACGTGGCACCCAACCGCCCGGGCCTTGAGCTCGACGGTGGGCGTGATGTCCACCCAGCAGTCTGCCTCCAGGGTCCCCGACAGCAGGAGGGATCTGACCGCATGGGCCGGGCCGCCAGCAGGGAAGTAGTGGCTGTTGGCCGCCGCCGGCGCCACCGCATCGAGGGTGGCCCACCCGACGGCTCGGTGGTCCCGGTGGTTGACGTAGTGCTGGCCGAAGAAGACGGCGGTCGGGTCGGCGCCGATCACGACCTCGGGCCTGACAGTGCGGATGAGGGCCACCAACCGGGCCCGCAGGCCACACGGGTCGCTCGACGTCTCGTCGACCTCCCCGTCGGGGTAGCCGAGCCAGTGGTGGGCGGCGACGCCGAGCACCTCGCCTGCCGCGCCCGTCTCCCGGCGCCGGCGGGCGACCAGGTCGGCCAGGTCGGCCGCCGGGTCGGCCGAGCCCTTGTCACCGTCGGTGCAGATGCACACGTGGATCTCCGACCCGGCCGCCGCCCACGACGCCAGGGTCCCGCCGCACGACACGTCCGGGTCGTCGGGGTGGGCGTAGATGGCCAGCGCCGACGACGGCACGTCGGCCATGGTCCCCGGCACGAGCCCGACTGTACCGGCGGCGGCGGAACCGCCGGGGACGGGTGGGACGGGATGGCCGGGAGGGGACGGGTGGGAGGGGTCGGCAGGCGAGGGCCGATTCGGCGCACCGGCGGGCGCTGCGCTAGGAACGGCGGCATGACCACCCACCACAGCGGACCGCCGCCACCGCTGCGACCCCCGGGAGGGCTCCTCGACGAGCTCAGCGAGGTGGCGCTGGAGGCGGCCCGGGCGGCCGCGGCCATCCTCCGGGATGGCTATGGCGGCCGGCGGGACTACGTGGAGACCAAGTCCTCGGCCACCGACATGGTCTCGGAGGTGGACCGGGCGGCCGAGGCCCAGGTCACCAGCGTGCTCGCCGCCCGGCGCCCCGGCGACGCCGTCCTCGGCGAGGAGGGAGCCAGCCGGCCGGGCACCACCGGTGTCCGATGGGTGGTGGACCCCCTGGACGGCACGACCAACTACCTCTTCGGCATCCCTGCCTGGTCGGTGTCGGTGGCCGCGGAGTGGTCGGGGAGGTCGGTGGTGGGGGTGGTGATCGACCCGTGCCGGGACGAGGAGTGGTGGGCCGCCGCCGGGCGGGGAGCGACGTGCAACGGCGAGGCGTGCGCGGTGGCCGCCGGGCGGTCCTGTCTCGCCACCGCGCTGGTGGGCACCGGGTTCAGCTACCAGCGGGCCCGACGGGCGTGGGCAGGCAGGATGCTCGCCCGCGTGCTGCCCGAGGTCCGGGACATCCGCCGGTTCGGATCGGCCGCCCTCGACTTGAGCTGGGTGGCGGGGGGGCGCCTCGACGGCTACTTCGAGTGGGGGCTGGGGCCCTGGGACCTGGCCGCCGGTCAGGTGATATGCGAGGAGGCCGGCGCGGTGGTGACCGTCCACGCCGGCGGCATGGTGGTGGCCGCCCCGCCCGTCCTCCACGGGCCGCTGCGCTCCCTGGTGGAGGCGGCCGGCGGATTCGACGAGCCCGTCGACGACGTCTCGGACAGCCGCTGCTCCTGAGGGCGGCGGCGGCCGGCGGGTCAGCCGAAGAACGGGCCCGCCACCCCGTGGAGCATCTCGGGGTCGACCAGCTTCAGCTCGGTCACGGCGTCGGCCAGCGGGACCCGCACTATCCGGTCGCCCCGCAGGGCCACCATCTGCCCGAAGTCCCGGTCGTGGACGGCGTCGCTGGCGGCGATGCCGAACCGGGTGGCCAGCACCCGGTCGTAGGCGGTGGGCGTGCCTCCCCGCTGGATGTGGCCGAGGATGGTCACCCGGGTCTCGAAGCCGGTGCGCTCCTCTATCTCGGCGGCCAGGGAGTTGGCGATCCCCCCCAGGCGGGGATGGCCAAAGGGGTCCAGCTGGGCCGACTCCACGACCATGCTGCCCTCCCTGGGCCGCGCACCCTCGGCCACCACCACGATGGATGCGAAGCGACCCTTGCCATGGCGGGTCGTGAGGTTGCGGCACACCTCGGCGACGTCGAAGGGCTCCTCCGGCACCAGCACCTCGGCCGCCCCCCCGGCTATGCCGGCGTAGGTCGCTATCCACCCGGCGTGGCGGCCCATCACCTCGCAGACGATCACCCGGTCGTGGGACTCCGCCGTCGTGTGCAGCCGGTCGATGGCATCGGTCGCCACCTGGACAGCGGTGTGGAAGCCGAAGGTGACGTCGGTGGCAGACAGGTCGTTGTCGATGGTCTTGGGCACCCCGACGATGGCGACGCCGTCGGCACCCAGCCGGTTGGCCACACCCAGGGTGTCCTCTCCGCCGATGGCCACCAGGGCATCGATCCGCCTGGACCGCAGGGTGGCCAGGGCCCGTTCGACGCCCCCGTCGAGCCGGTAGGGGTTGGTGCGTGACGTGCCCAGGATGGTGCCGCCCCGCGGCAGGATGCCCCGGCACCGCTCGACGTCGAGGGGCGTGGTGCGGTCCTCCACCACCCCCAACCAGCCGTCCAGGAAGCCGACGAAGCCGTCGCCGTGGCTCACCTCGCCCTTGCGGACCACCGCCCTGATCACCGCATTGAGGCCCGGGCAGTCGCCCCCTCCGGTCAGCACCCCGACGCGCATGGCATCCTCCTCGTCCTCCTCCTCGTGCTCGGCAGCCCGAGCCCGCCACCGGACCGCTTGCCACCGGGACGCTACCGCCTGGGCACGACCAGCCGATCCCCGGGCCGAAGTGGGCGGCCCCGCAGCTGGGACGCCAGCGCGTCGACCATCGGGCGGGGGTCGCCGGCGGGGGCGACGGTGGTGACGATGCCCCAGAGGGTGTCGCCCGGTCGCACCACCCAGACCCTGGCCGGCCCGGACGGGGCGGCCCGAGCCCGGGCCGCCGGGGACGCTGCCCCCGACGACGCCGGGGCAGGTGCCGGCTCCCCGCCACCGCCCACCTCGGCGGCCCCGGTGGTGGTGAGGAGACCACCACCGGGGCGAGCGCCGGCCGTAACACCGGTCAGCCAGGTGGCGCCGGCGACGACGACCACGGCAACGAGCACCACCGCCAGGCGCCGGCGCCGGATGACCACGGCCGGCGGGCGCCGCCGGGTGCCCACCGCCCGAGCCCGACTGGTTGTCATCCTGCCGCAGCCACCATGTGCCACCGCCATCATGTCGTTGTCCCTCCTCGATCATCCGGCGCTCGAGACGGCCGTGGTGAGGGCAGCCGCGGTACGAACGTGCGTTCAGGTACCATCCAACACCGAACGTGCGTTCCCTGTCAAGATAGGTCCCCGAACAGATGTTTGCCCAGCCCCGTGGCAGGTGGTAGGCTGAGATCACATGAGAGCTGGACAATGCTGACTACGGGAGGAGGGAATGCCGCGATGTGGTTGACAGGGAGGGCCGGGACCGGCGGTGACAGTGGTTGAGGTGGAGCTGACAGGCAAGCGGCGGGAGATCCTCGACTTCATCGCCGCCTCCCTGCACAGCCGGGGTTACCCGCCGTCGGTCAGGGAGATCGGCCAGGCGGTGGGCCTGACGTCGTCCTCGACGGTGCACGCCCACCTCACCACCCTCGAGCGCCAGGGTTACCTGCGGCGCGATGCCACCAAGCCCCGAGCCATCGAGGTGCGCTACGACACCGTCTCGGGTGCCGCCATCGAGCGCCGGCCCACCCGCCACGTGCCGCTGCTCGGCGACGTGGCCGCCGGCACCGACGTCCTGGCCCAGGAAAACGTGGAGGAGCTGCTCCCGCTGCCGGAGGACTTCACCGGGGGTGGGCCGGTGTTCATGCTGAGGGTGCGTGGTGAGTCGATGATCGACGCGGGCATCCTCGACGGCGACTACGTGGTCGTCCACCAGCAACCGGTGGCGGACAAGGGCGACAAGGTGGTGGCCGGCATCCCCGGTGAGGAGGCGACGGTCAAGACCTTCGGCCGGCGGGGCAACAAGGTCGTCCTGACCCCGGCCAACTCGGCCATGGAGCCGATGGTCCTCGACCCTCGGGAGGTGACCATCTACGGCAAGGTGGTCAGCCTCCTGCGCCGGATGTAGGTGGGCTGTCACCCCCGACCAGCGTGGTCAGGGCGTCCAGGACGGACTCGAGCTCGGCTCCGGCCACCCGCTCCTCGGCGGTATGCGCCAGCTCTGGGTCTCCCGGACCGAAGTTCACCGCCGGTATGCCCCTCTCGGCGAAGAAGGCCACGTCGGTCCAGCCCAGCTTGCCCTGAGGGCGCCGGCCGGTGGCCTCCAGCAGCGCCGCCAGCAGGGGGTGGTCGAGCGCCGGCGGGGCGGCCGGCGACACGTCGAGGACCCTGACCCGATCGCCGGCACCCTCGACGAGGAGGGGCTCGAGCAGCGCCCGCAGGGCCGCGTCCGCGCCGGCGGCATCCCGATCGGGGGCGAAGCGGTGGTTGAGCCGCAGGGTGGCCTCGCCGGGCACGACGTTGGCGGCCACCCCTCCGGCCACGTGGACGGCCTGGAGGGCCTCGTGGTAACGGCACCCGCCGATGTCGGGGCGCCGGCCGTCATAGCTGGCAACCGCCTCCAGCACCGGCGCCAGCCGGTGCACGGCATTCAGCCCCCGCCACGGCCGGGCGGTGTGGGCCCGGCGCCCGCCCAGGGTGACCTCGAGGTTGACGACGCCCTGGCAGCCGGCCTCGATGTGGGCCGAGGTCGGCTCGCCCAGCACGGCGGCATCGCCGGCCAGCAGGTCGGGGCGGACCTCGGCGATGGCCAGCAACCCGTTGTCGGCGCGCGCCACCTCCTCGGCCACGTAGAAGGCGAACGTCAGGTCGACGGCGGGCTCGGGCACCGCTCCGGCCAGCTCCAGCATCACGGCCAGGCCCGCCTTCATGTCCGCTGCTCCCAGTCCCCACAGCGTGTCGTGGCGGATCCGGGGAACGGCGTTGCCGTTGGCCGGCACCGTGTCGAGGTGACCGGCGAGCACCAGCCGGCTGGACCGACCGAGGACGGTTCGGGCGACCACGTTGTCGCCGATCCGATCCACCTCGAGCCAGGGCATCTCGGCCAGCCGGCCCATGACGTGGTCGGCCAGGGCCGTCTCGTCGTGGCTGACCGAGGGGACGGCCACCAGGGCGGCGGTGGCCTCCAGGAGGTCGCGCACCCGCCCGCCGGTCAGACTGCCACGCCGTAGTCCCGCAGCATGTCGTTCAGCTGCGCCGAGTCGTGGCGCTGACCCTCGACCAGGTGGCGCACGATCAGGATGCACGGAAGCCCGAAGGTCCCCCCCGGGTAGTCCCGGGGCCGGGTGGCGCCCACCCCCACCGTCCAGGGGGGGACGATCCCACGGGACAGCTCCACCCCGGTATGCGACTCGATCACCGGGATGCCCCGGTTGAGGATGCACCCCTCCCCGAGCACGGCTCCCCGGCCCACCCGGGCCCCCTGGGTGATCATGCAACGGCTGCCGATCAGAGCATCGTCCTCCACGATCACCGGTACGGCCTGGGGCGGCTCCAGGACCCCGCCGATCCCCACCCCCCCAGAGAGGTGGACGTTGGCCCCGATCTGGGCGCACGAGCCCACCGTCGCCCACGTGTCGATCATGGTGCCGCCACCTACCCGAGCCCCGATGTTGACGAAGCTGGGCATCATCACCACGCCCGGCTCGAGGAAGCTGCCCCATCGGGCCGCTGCTCCAGGCACCACCCGTACGCCGGCGGCGGCGAAGTCGTGCTTGAGCGGGATCTTGTCCACGTACTCGAAGGGGCCCGCCTCCACCTTCTCGGCCTCCGACAGCCGGAACAGCAGCAGGATGGCCTGCTTGAGCCACTGGTGGACGACCACGTCGCCGCCGGCGCCCACCTCGGCGACCCGCTCGACCCCGCGATCGAGGAGATCCACGACCTCGTGCACCGTGTGGCGGGCGGCGGCGTCGGCCGGGCCGAGCTCGGCACGCCGTTCCCACAGCTCGCCGACTCGGGATCGCAGGTCGGTCATGGCGCCAGACGCTACCCGACCCGATGCCGCCGCAGGGACACCGACGCTACACCAGTCCCCCCGCTGAAAGGGCCGCTCGGGCCCAGGCCCGGCCCCGTCTCACAGACCCAGGCGCTCGGCCACCAGGTCCAGGCGGTCCATCGGGGATACCATGGCGATGCGGACGTGGCCGGCGCCCGCCGGCCCGTAGAGCTCGCCGGGCGACACCACGACGCCGGCCTCCGCCGCCAGCCGCTCGGTGAACGCCCAGCCGTCGCCGCCGGGCGCCGGCGCCCACAGGTAGAGCCCCCCTCCGGGGCAGCCGACCCCGCCCACTCCCAGGGCGGCCAGGATGTCGCCCATGCGGGCCAGCCGGGCCTGGTAGAGGGCCCGCTGGGCGTCGACGTGGTCCTGGTCGGAGAGGGCGGCGACCCCGGCCAGCTGGACAGGCCCGGGCACCATCATCCCCAGGTGCTTGCGGATCTGGCGCAGGTAGGCGACCATGCCCGGGTCCCCAGCGTACCAGCCCAGTCGCAGGCCGGCCAGGTTGGACCGCTTCGACAGCGAGTGAACGGCCAGCACCCCGGCGGTGCCCGACTCGAGGATGGTGCGGCCGGGACCGTCCCAGGTGAGCTCGACGTAGCACTCGTCGCTCGCCACCAGGATCGACCGGTCGCGCCCCCAGGAGGCGGCTCGCACCAGGTCCTCGATCTGTCCGGCCGGGTTGCCCGGTGAGTTGACCCACAGGAGCAGGGCCCGCCCGGCGTCGGCAGGGTCCACCGCAGCCAGATCCATCCGGAAGCCGGCGCCGGCGGGCACGGGCACCGCCCGCAGGCCGGCCAGCTGGGCCCCCATGGAGTAGGTCGGGTACGACAGCGCCGGGTACAGGACGGTGTCGCGCCCCGGGGTGCGCAGGGCCAGCCAGCGGGGAAGGGTGGCCACCAGCTCCTTGGTGCCGACGCACGCCCCGACGTGGTCGGGGGCCAGCTCCACCCCGAAGCGCCGGGCAGTCCAGGCCACGATGGCGTCGAGCAGCTCCGGCGCGCCCACCGAGGGGGGGTAGCCCCGCACCCAGCCGGATTGGTCGGCGCCGGCCAGGGCGGCCAGGGCGGCCTCGGGTGGCGGGTCGGTGGGCGTCCCCACCGAGAGGTCGACGGCTCCCCCGGGCCACGCCTCCGCCCGCCTCCGGGCCGGGACGAGCCGGTCGTAGGGATATGCCGGGGGGACGAACCCGCCGGCCGGCCCGCCGGCCGGCCTCACCAGGGACCCGGCCGGCCAGCGACCGTGGGGTCGCCGGCGGCGCGGGCGGCAAACTCGGCGAAGCGCAGGGCGCCAGAGGCCTCCAGCCTCACCCGCATCCGGGTGCCGGCCTCCTCGGCCGCCTCCACCAGTACCTCGCCCTCCCGGTGGAGGGCGGCGACCACGTCGGCGCGCTCGTAGGGGACAACCAGCTCCACCACGGGCACCCCGGCCCGCAGCCGGTCGCCCATCGCCTGGAGCAGGCCCTCCACGCCGTCGCCGCAGAGCGCGGAGAGGGCCACCGCCGCCTGGTGCCGATCGACCAGCCACCTGGCCTGCCCGGTGGCGTCGGCCTTGTTGAAGACCAGCAGCTCGGGCACGGTGTCGGCTCCGATCTCGGCCAGGACGGTGCGGACGGCGTCGATCTGACCCTCCGGGTCGGGACTGGTGCTGTCGACCAGGTGCACCAGGAGGTCCGACTCGTTGACAACCTCCAGGGTCGACCGGAAGGCCTCCACCAGCTGGTGGGGCAGCTTGCGCACGAAGCCGACGGTGTCGGAGAGGAGCACGGTCTCACCTCCGGGCAGCGCCAGGCGGCGGGTGCGCGGGTCCAGGGTGGCAAACAGGCGGTCCTCGACCAGCACCCCGGCGTCGGTCAACCGGTTGAGGAGGGTGGACTTGCCGGCGTTGGTGTAGCCCACCAGCGAGACGGTCGCCAGGCGGCCCCGGCGCCGGCTCTTGCGCTGCAGGCGGCGCTGGGAGGTGAGCGTCTTCAGGTCGCCCTCCAGCTTGGTCATGCGCCGGAGCAGGCGCCGCCGGTCGACCTCGAGCTGGGTCTCGCCCGGGCCCCGGGTCCCGATCCCGCCGCCCTGCTGGGACAGGGCCAGACCCCTGCCCCGCAGGCGCGGCAGCCGGTAGCGGAGCTGGGCCAGCTCCACCTGGGCCTTGCCCTCCTGGGAGCGGGCGTTCTGGGCGAAGATGTCGAGGATCACCGCGCTGCGGTCGATGGCCGTGCGCCCGAGGATCCTCTCCAGGTTCCGGGACTGGGCCGGCGACAGCTCGTCGTCGAAGACCACCGTGTCGCCGTCGACCTCCAGGCAAAGGGCTCGCAGCTCCTCGGCCTTGCCCTTGCCGACGTAGGTGGCGGGGTCCGGGCGTTCCCGGCGCTGGACCACCCGGGCGGCCTCGTCAGCCCCGGCGGTGCCGACCAGCAGCGCCAGCTCGTCGAGGTGCCGGCGGGTCTCCTCCTCGGTCTCGGGCGCCACGCTGACCCCCACCAGGACGATCTTCTCCCGGAAGGCCCGCTGGATAAGGCTCACCCGGGCACCTCCACGACCTGGGGCACGACCACGCAGGTGGCGACCTGCTCGCTCGGCCCGCCCAGCCGGGCCGTGCCGTCGGCACCCAGGGTCACCTCCATGGCGCCCCCCGGCTGGTGCACCGTCACCGTGGGCCCGACCCGGCCCCAGCGGTACAGGGCGGCGGCGGCGGCGCACGAACCCGTCCCGCAGGCCTCCGTCTCGCCGACCCCCCGCTCCCAGACCCGCATGGTCACCTCGTCGGGCCCCGGGCCCAAGGCGACGAACTCGACGTTGCGGCCGCCGGCCGCCCCGGCTTCGAGCGCCGGGCCCAGGGTGGCCACGTCCACGGTGGCCGGATCGGGCCCCAGCACCACCAGGTGGGGGTTGCCGACCACCACCTGGAGCCGACCGACGTCGACGTTGCATGCGGGCCCGCCTCCGCGCCGGCCCCCGCCCTCCAGATCGACCGGGGCCATGCCGACCGTGCCCATGTCGACCGTGCCCATGTCGACCGTGCCCATGTCGACCGTGCCCATGTCGACCGGGGCCGTGCCGACCGGGGCCATGTTGACCGGGGCCATGCCGACCGGGCCCATGTCGACCGTGCCCCAGGCCCGTCCCGGGCCGCCGGCCGGGCGCAGCTGCACCGAGCGGGGCCCGGCAGGGGTCGAAAAGACCAGGGCGACCGGCGCCGGCGACCCCCACCCCGGCACCAGGCCGGCCTCGGCCAGGGCGTGGGCGGCGCAGCGCAGCCCGTTGCCGCTCATCTCCGCCTCGGAGCCGTCGGCGTTCCACAGCCGGAAGGACCACCCACCGGCGGGACCAACCGGCGCCCGGTCAACCAGGACCAGGCCGTCGGCGCCGATGCCCCGGCGGCGGTGGCAGAGCCGGCGGGCCACGCCGGTATGGAGAGTGGGGGGCAGGGCCGACTGCCCGGTCGGGCCACAGCCCGGGCCGAAGGCGACCAGGAAGTCGTTGCCCAGGGCATGGTACTTGTGGACGATCACGGCGGGCGCGGGCATGGTCGGACCAGTCTGCTATCCACGGCGGCCAACGGCGAGGAGAATACGGTCGGCGACGCCGGGATACCAGTAGTGCTCCCTCCGGGATCCCTGGCAGGCCTGTCGCTCCGGGGACTGCCCCTCCACCGGGGCCCGGCCAAGCCGACAGGCACGCCGAGGTCCTCGGCAAGGCAGTAGCCTGCCAGGGCACTAGGCTCCGGCTGGCCATGCGCACGCTGCTGCCTGACCCGCTGCCTCCCGAGCTGCAAGAGCCGCTGGCCAGGCTGCTGGAGCAGCGCCGGCGCTGGGGGGCCGACACCCACGACGAGGTGTGGGAGGGTGTCCTGCACATGGCGCCCGCCCCTCGTCGTCGCCACGCCAACCTGCAGGCGCAGCTGCTGGAGGCACTGGGCCCGCTGGCCCGGGCCGGCGGCCTGACCGCTGTCGGCGAGTGCAACCTCGGTGAGCCGGGCGACTGCCGGGTGCCCGACGCCAGCCTGCACCGGCCCGGTCCCGACGCCCTCTACGACACCACCGCGGCGCTGGTCGTGGAGGTCATCTCGCCTGGTGACGACACCTGGAAGAAGCTGCCGTTCTACGCCGCCCACCACGTCGACGAGGTGCTCGTGGTCGATCCCGACACTCGCGGCGTCACCTGGATGACCCTCGGCGCCGGCGGCGGCTACCACCAGGCGCCCGGCAGCGCCCTGGTCGACGTCACCGCCGCCGGGCAGGCCCAGAGGCTCCGATGGCCGGGGTGACGTCCATCTCGGCTCTCCGGCGTGGTGCCGGTCCGGCCTCGGTGCGATGATGGAGGAGACCAGAGAGGGCACGTCGTGGCCGATGCGCAGTCACATGTTGGGGTCGAGCGGGGCGGCGGGCTGGTAGCTCGCTTCGGCGAGACCGTCGTCCTCGTGGCGGGGTCGGACGACTACCGGGGGGGCAGCGACGAGGTGCTGGCCTGCGTGGAGGCGGCGGCCGGGGGGCCGGAGCCGGCGGGCGCCGGGGTGGCCGGAGCCGTGGGC
>JBOGGP010000044.1:0-12984 GCA_050744105.1 Acidimicrobiales bacterium | reverse complement strand
AGCGAGCGCGAGTCCCCGCCGCGCTTGAGGTAGGGCCCGTAGCGCCCGTTGGCGGCGACGATCTCCTCTCCGGTCTCGGGGTCGGCGCCAACCCTCCGGGGCAGCTGTAGCAGCCGCAGGGCATCGGCCAGGGTGACGACCGCCGGGTCCATGCTCGCCAGCAGCGACGCCGTCCGCGCCTTGACACCGATCGCCCCGACCCCCCCGTTGCCGCCCGCGCCCCTCCCGCCCCCGGCCCCAGCTGCTCCGGCCGCCTCCACCGGACCGACCTGCAGGTACGGCCCGAACCGCCCGGATCTGACGACCACGGGCATGTCGGTGCCCGGCTCGGTGCCCAGCACCCTCTCCTCGGCCCCGGTGGCGAGCAGGTCCAGGGCCCGCGCCACCGTCAGGTCGTCGGGGGCCAGGTCCTCGGGGATGGAGGCCCGCTCGTCGCCGGCCTGGAGGTAGGGCCCGTAGCGCCCGACGCGCACCAACAGCTCGCGTCCACTGGTATCGGTACCGATCGGGATCGAATTGATCTCCCGGGCATCGATGTCGGCCAGCTGCTCCGACACCATCGCTTTCAGGCCGGCGCCGCTCCCGCTGCCGTCGCCGCTCCCGTCGCCGGCTCCGCGGCCGGCTCCGCTCCCGCTCCCGCTGCCGGCTCCCGCCCCCGCCCCGGGCGTCCCGAAGTAGAACCGGCTGAGCCATGGCAGGGCCTCGGCGGCCCCCCGGGCGATGTCGTCGAGGTCCTCCTCCATCGACGCGGTGAAGCCGTAGTCCACCAGCTTGGCGAAATGAGCCTCCAGCAGGCCGATGACGGCGAAGGCAGTCCAGGACGGGACCAGGGCGGAGCCCTTCTTCCAGACGTAGCCACGGGCCTGGATGGCGCCGATGATGCTGGCGTAGGTCGAGGGTCGGCCGACCCCCAGATCCTCGAGCGCCTTGACCAGTGACGCCTCGGTGTACCGGGCCGGCGCCGAGGTGGAGTGGCCCTCGGGCTCCAGGGCCAACACGTCGAGTGGCTCGCCGGCGGCCAGCGCCGGCAGGCGGATCTCACGGTCCTCCAGCTCGGCGTCGGCGTCGTCGCTGCCCTCCACGTAGGCGCGGAGGAATCCTGGGAAGGTGATGACCCGCCCGCTGGTGGCAAGCTCGGCGTCGTCGCCCCCCGACGACCTGGCCCCCAGTCGGACCTGGACGCTACGGCCGGCGGCGTCGGCCATCTGCGAGGCGACGGTGCGCATCCAGACCAGCTCGTAGAGCCGGCGGGCGTCGCCCGACAAGCCGGTCTCCGCCGCCGTGCGGAAGGCGTCGCCGGCCGGGCGGATGGCCTCGTGGGCCTCCTGGGCGTTTTTTACCTTCTTTTCGTAGCGCCGGGGCCGCTCGGGCACGAAGGCCGGCCCGTACAACGAGGTGGCCTGGGCCCGGGCCGCGCCGAGGGCCTGGTCCGAAAGCGTCGTCGAGTCGGTGCGCATGTAGGTGATGTAGCCCGACTCGTAGAGATCCTGGGCCACCCGCATGGTCCGCGCCGAGGTGAAGCGCAGCTTGCGCCCGGCCTCCTGCTGGAGGGTGGAGGTCATGAAAGGGGGGTAAGGAGTCCGCCGCCACGGCTTTTCTTCGACGCTGCGCACCGAGAAGGCTGCCCCCTCCAGGCCGGCGGCCAGGCGCCGTGCCCCCGCCTCGTCCAGCCGCGCCAGGCCCCGGGCTCTGACCACCCCGGAGGCGTCGAAGTCCCGGCCGGTGACCAGGCGAGCCCCGTTCAGCGCGGCGAGCGTCGCTCCGAAGGCGCCGGCCTCCCCTTTCCCCGCCGCCTCGAAGCGCCCGGCGACGTCCCAGTACGAGGCCGACCGGAAGCTCATCCGATCCCGTTCCCGCTCGACCACCAGGCGGGTGGCCACCGACTGCACCCGGCCGGCGGAGAGGTTGGGCATGACCTTCTTCCACAGGACCGGGCTGACCTCGTAGCCGTACAGGCGGTCCAGGATGCGCCGGGCTTCCTGGGCGTCGACCAGGCGACGGTCGAGGTCCCGGGACTCCTCGACGGCGCGGGCGATGGCCGGGCGGGTGATCTCGTGGAAGACCATCCGCCGCACCGGCACCCGGGGGGCGAGCACCTCGAGGAGGTGCCAGGCGATCGACTCACCCTCGCGGTCCTCGTCGGTGGCCAGGTAGAGCTCGCTGGCGTCCTTGACCAGGCCCTTCAGCTTGCGGACCTGCTCCCGCTTCTCCTTGGAGACGACGTAGAGGGGCTTGAAGTCGTTGTCCACGTCGACCCCGAGGCGAGCCCAGGGCTCTCCCTTGAAGGCGGTGGGTACGTCTGCGGCGTTGCGGGGCAGATCACGGATGTGGCCGATCGACGACTCCACGACGAAGTCGCGGCCCAAGAAGCCGGCGATGGTCTTGGCTTTCGCCGGGGACTCGACGATGACTAGAGGTTTGGCCATGCTTTGCGCTCCAGGCTCCGGCGTCCAGAGGAGGGGAAAGGGGGGGCGCGGCGTGCCGCAGGCGCGTCACCGTAGTGGCTGCTGTGGCGGCCACCCACCCGGGCGTCGTCGCTGGACCCGTCAGGCTACCCTACGCCCCGGTGGCCAGGGGGGCGTCGACGGGCGAGTCCATGGCGCTGCCCTGGCGCTTGGAGAACACGACCCCGGCCAGGATGACGGCGAGGGCGGCGGCGGCGATGGCGTAGCGCAGGGCGGTGTCGTCCTGGAGGCTGATGATGGCGGGCAGGACTAGCAGGCTGACCAGGTTCATGACCTTGATCAGCGGGTTGAGGGCGGGCCCGGCGGTGTCCTTGAACGGGTCGCCCACGGTGTCGCCGATCACCGCCGCCTTGTGGGCCTCGCTGCCCTTGCCCCCCTCGTTGCCGTCCTCGATGTACTTCTTGGCGTTGTCCCAGGCCCCGCCGGCGTTGTTCAAGAAGTTGGCCATGAGCTGGCCGGTCAGGATGGTGCCGGCCAGGAAGGCGCCGAGGGCCAGGTCGCCGATGGCGAAGCCCACCACCACGGGGGAGAGGATGGCGAGCAGGGCCGGCGTGGCCAGCTCCCGCAGGGATGCGGCGGTGCAGATGTCGATGACCCGGCCGTACTCGGGGCGCTCGCTGTAGTCCATGATCCCGGGGCGCTCCCGGAACTGGCGGCGCACCTCCTGGACCACCGTGCCCGCCGAGCGGCCCACGGCCCGGATGGCCAGGGCGGAGAACAGGAAGGCGATCGACCCGCCGATCAGCAGGCCGATGAACGTCTTGGGGTTGGCCACGTTGACGATCGTCTGGGAGACCGACGTGAACAGGGCGTTGCCCGTCCCCACCACGCCCTTGGCATTGTCGGCGATGGTCTGGATGTAGGAGGCGAACAGGGCCACCGCGGCGATCACCGCCGAGCCGATGGCGAACCCCTTGGTGATGGCCTTGGTGGTGTTGCCCACGGCGTCCAGGCTGACCATGATGCGCTCGGGCTCGCCGGAGAACTCGCCGCTCATCTCGGCGATGCCGGCGGCGTTGTCCGACACCGGGCCGAAGCTGTCCTCGGAGACCACCATGCCCGTCGTCGACAGCAGCCCGAGGCCGGTGAGCGACACCAGGTACAGCTCGAGCTGGATGTCGCCCTGGCCGAGGGCGATGGCCACCACGATGGCCACCACGATGGCGATGATGGCCGGAACGGAGGACTCCAGGCCCGAGCTGATGCCCGACAGCACGGTGGTCGCCGGGCCGGTGCGCGCCGAGGTGGCGATGTCCCTGACCGGGCTGGTCTCGGTGGAGGTGTAGTACTCGGTGATGCGGCTGGCGGCCTGGCCGAGGGCCACGCCGGTGAGCACCGCCCAGAACACCTTGAGGTCGTGGACGTAGAACTGGGCCACGAAGAACGTGCCCACCACGGTGAGCACCGCCGACGTCAGGAAGCCTCGGTTGATGGGAGCCATGGCCGAGCGGTCGCGGTCCGACGCCCGCACCACGAAGACGCCGGCGATCGACGCCAGGATGCCGATGGCCGGCACGATCAGGGAGAAGGTCAGGCCGACCTGACCCCGGCCCGGGAACGCCGTGTTGGCCAGGATCAGGGTGGCCACCAGGATGACGCCGTAGGACTCGAACAGGTCGGCGGCCATGCCGGCGCAGTCGCCCACGTTGTCGCCCACGTTGTCGGCGATGGTCGCCGCGTTGCGGGGGTCGTCCTCGGGGATGCCGGCCTCGACCTTGCCGACCAGGTCGGCGCCCACGTCGGCCGCCTTGGTGAAGATGCCGCCGCCCACCCGCATGAACAGTGCCAGCAGCGAGCCGCCGAACCCGAAGCCGATGAGGATCGAGGTGGCCGTGTTCTGGGCCAGCATGACGATGACGGTGGCGCCGAGCAGGCCGAATCCCACGACGAAGAGACCGGTGACCGCCCCGGTGCGGAACGCCACCTTCAGGGCGTCGGGCAGCGAGCCGCCTCGGGCGGCCGCCGCCGTGCGCACGTTGCCGCGCACCGCCGTGCTCATGCCGATGAAGCCCGCCAACCCTGACAGAGAGGCCCCGACGAGGAAGGCCAGCATCCGGAACAGCCCGGCCAGCCCGTAGGACAAGACGGTGTGCCTGGTCGCGCCGGTGCCGGCGGTGACCTTGGAGGCGGTGAGGAAGACCAGGACGGCGAGCGGGACCACGATGATCCCGATGGTCTTGAACTGCCGCCGGAGGTAGGCCTGAGCCCCTTCCTGGACCGCCCGGGCGATGGCGATCATCGAGGGGGTGCCCTGGTCGGCGGCCAGGACCCGGCGCAGCAGGCCGACGCCGGTGGCAATGGCCACCAAGCCGCAGGTGGCGGCGAACACCAGCCACGCCCACTCGGTGCTGTGCAGGTGGAAGGGCTGGTAGCCGCCCTTGGCCAGGATGCGCGTCACGCCTCGAGATCCTCTCTATCGTCGGTACTGCCGGTGTCGCCGGTACTGCCGGTGTCGCCGGTACTGCCGGTGTCGCCGGTACTGCCGGTGTCGCCGGGACTGCTCGTTTGGCCGGGCCGGACCAGGATCTGCCGGACCAGGATCTGGCGGGCCACCTTGTCGCCCAGGGTGCGATCGTGACCACCCACGTGGACCACGATGGGCCCGTCGAAGGGATGTTTCTCCTTGATCCCCACCTCGACCCCGGGTCGCAGTCCCAGCCCGTCCAGGAAGGCGATGGTGGCGGCGTCGGTCGAGCCGGGCAGGGCCACCACTGCGGCCTGACCGGGCTCCAGGCTGTACAGCGACGGCATGGCCGGCAGCTCGTCGCTCTCGGCGTCGGGGATGGGGAAGCCGTGGGGGCAGGTGGTGGGCCGGTCCAGGGCCACGAACAGGCGGTCCTCCACCTCCTGGGGCAGCTCGTGCTCGAAGGTGGGGGCCAGGCGGTCCGCCTCGGACCAGCTGTAGCCGAGCATGTCGGCCAGGAACCTCTCGACGACCCGGTGGCGGCGCACCACGGTCATGGCCCGGCGGCTGCCCATCGCCGTCAGCTCGACCCCCCGGTACGGGGCGTGGGCCACGAAGCCGGCCTCGGCCAGGCGCTTGACGGTCGTGGTCATGGCCCCGGGAGTGACACCCAGGGCGGCGGCCAGGTCGCCGGTCCGAGCGGCGCCGTCCGCCCCTGCCCGGTTGGTCAGCCGCCACACCGCCTTGAGCGTCTCCCGCTCTGACTTGGAGAGTGAAAAGTTCATGGTTCTTCCGAACCAAAACTCTAGTTTCGGCCCACCAAAAATAAAAGTACCGGCGGTGAAAGACCTCCCGTGCGGGCTGCCGCCGGCGGGGGGGGGCCAGTGGGGCTGCCGACTGGTTACAGGTCGGCGGCGCTGGCCTCGCTCAGGCCCGCGCCCGGCTGGTCGTCGTCGGGCTCAGCCGGCCACCGCTGCGTCCACGGAGTCGTGGATCCCGAAGACCTTGGTCAGCCCGGTGATCTCGAACACCTTCAGGATCCGCTGCTGGGTGCAGACCAGGGTGAGATCCCCCTCGTGGCTTCGCAGCCGCTTGAGGCCACCCACCAGGACGCCGAGGCCGGTGGAGTCGAGGAAGTCCACTCCCTCCAGGTCGACCACCACATGCAGCTCACCCTGGCTGACCAGCTCCACCAGCTTCTCCCGCAGGCGGGGCGCGGTGTAGACGTCGACCTCACCCCTGACGGCCAGCACGGCGTATGGGGGGTGGGTCTGGTCCAACTCCAAGCCAAGCTCCATGAGGCGCGTCCATACCTTTCGTTCCCCACAGACTAGTGCCCCCGCCTGGCCGGGAGCCCTCCGCCGTCCCTATCCGGTCACGCCGGCCAGGTAGGAGACCCGGCGGGCCACGTTGACGGCGTGGTCCCCCAGCCGCTCGTAGAAGCGGGCGACGAGAGCCATGTCCATTGCCACCGGCAGCGACATGCGGCCCGAAGCCAGCTCGCCGGTGAGGGTGGCGTGCAGCTCGTCCATCTCGTCGTCGCGCTGGGCCAGGCGGTCGGCCGCCCCGGCATCGCGGCTGAACCATGCGGTGGCGGCATCCCGCCACATCTCGCTGCCCAGCGCGCCCATGCGCTCGACCAGGCCCCGGGCCCGGGGTGACAGCTCCTCGCGCAGGCCTTGGGCGGCGCGCCGGCCGATGTGCTCGGCCAGGTCGTGGCTCCTCTCCAGCTCGGGAACGACGCGCAGGACGGTGAGGAAGAAGCGCAGGTCCCGGGCGACGGGGGCCTGCAGGGCCAGTTCGAAGTTGACCAGCTGCTCGACGTCGTGGTACAGGGTGTCGATCAGGTCGTCGCGCTCCATCAGGGCCCGCGCCACCTCGGCGTCGGAGGCCAGCAGGGCGTCGGTGGCCGCGGCCAATCCCTCGGCCACCATTGCGAAGAGCTGGACCACCTTGCCGTCGATCTCCTCGAGCTGGCGGTGGTAGCGGACCCTCAGCTCCTCAGCCATAGCGCGATGGTAGGTGGCGTTCGACCGAGACCCGTGACCTCAGGTACAGCAGGTGAGCGGCCAGGGCCAGGACCAGGGCGCCGAGGGCGACAGAGGCCATGGCCCCCGGAGCCGCCCCCGAGGGCCCGGGCTCCCGGGTGGAGACCATCCCGCCCGACCCGGCCACGTCGGCACCGGGCAGGGTCTGAGGGCTGGCCACCCGGCTGGGGACCTGGTAGGGCAGCGTCGGTGAAAAGCCGGGGACGGTCGGCGCCGGCGGTGAGGTGGCGCCGGCGGAGGAGGTGCCCGGGTCCACCGGAGCCGTCGGCAGCGCCACATGGGGCGTCGGTGAGCCGCCGCCACCGGCCTGGCTGGCCGGTGCGGGCAGGACCGGGGCCACCGGTATCTGGAGGGTACCGCCTGACCGGGCGGCCGGGGAGGTCGGCGGCGCAACCGCCCCTAGCACCAGGGGGGCCGGGCCAGCTGGCGCCGAGTCGACGGGGGCGGAAGAAAAGCCGTAGCGATCAGCCACCACTCGATAGGTCCAGGCCCCCGGCCCCGGCGCTTCGCTGTAGGCCAGGGGCAGGGGGCAGCGGGGCAAGGCCCCCAGCGCGCAGGACCACACCGGCACCGAGTTGCGCTCGACCCGGTACCCGGCCAGGTCGGCCTCGCGGTTCTGGGACCACGACACGGTCACCGCGCCTGTTCCATCGGCGGTGACGGCCACCTGGGCCGGGCTGGCCGGCGGCGCCGACACCGCCACGATGGCGGGAACCAGCGGGGCCGGGTCGCCGGGGTGGTCAGGGGGAGCCGCCAGCTGGTAGGTCCCGTTGAGCACGGTGGAGGCCAGCTCCAGCTCGGGCGGCCACGGCCACGAGCAGGTGACCTGACCGACCAGGTTGGTGCAGGCTCCGGGCGCCGAGGTGGCCAGGGCGGTCGAAAGCTGGGGCGGGACCGGCGCCGCCGCCGGCCGAGCCGCGCTGGGCAGCCAGGACAGGGTCAGGGTGGCCACGATGGGCCCCCGCCAGGTGGCCAGGATCCAGGCCGGGGTCAGGGTGCAGGGCCCGCCGGCGATGATCGCCGTGCACGGGTGGGCCGTCGCCGTGATCGCCGGGGCCGAGGTCAGGGACGGGATCGCCGCCCGGGCGTCGGGGACCCCGGTGCCGACGAGCAGGGTGGCTCCGACGGCCAGGCCACCCAGCAGGGCGGACAGGGCCGTGCCGGCCTTCATCGGGACAGCCTCATCCGTACAGCTGCTCGGAGCTCATCATCTGGGCCTTGATGACGATGCGGTGAGATGCCGAGCCCTTGGGGTGGCACGAGGTCAGGGTAAGGGTGTGCAGCGCGGGGGTGTTGGCCACCACCCCCCAGTCGTTGGCCGGCACCACGAAGGGGGCCAGAGCCACCCGGTACACGCAGGATCCGACCGGGGTCTGCAAGGTTATCTGGTCGCCCGGCGCCAGCAGGTTGACGTTGGAAAACGGCTTGCCGTACGTGGTGCGATGGCCGGCGATGGCCACGTCGCCCATGGCGCATGGCAGCGGCGTGGTCGGGTAGTGGCCGGCCCCGGCCCGCAGCGCCTTCTCGTCTGTCCCCTGGACCACCACCGTGTCCACGCCGAGCGTGGGGATCCGTATCCGGGTCAGGCTGTCGCCGTCCGCCACCCGGCCGGCCAGGTAGGCCCGGCGCTCGGCCGGGCTGAACAGCTGGGACGAGAGGTGCTTCTGGAGGTTGTTGTGGGCCAGGTCCGTGTAGACGGGGAAACCGATCAGCACCAGGGCGGCCACCACGAGGGCCGCGCTGGTGACCGTCAGAGTCACCCGGGCACCCCGATGGTCGCCCAGCCACGCCACTACGCCCATGACAACTCGTCAGGCAGCACTGGACCTCCGGATCCGGCAGGGATGGTCGGGAATCAGGGACCATCCGAGGGTAGCGGCCGCCGCCGCCCTTCTGGCTTCAGCGGGACGGACCCTCCTGGCCTACCTTTCGGTTCAGGTCGACTTGAGCTTCTTTGCCGCGAACAGACCCAACCCGACCAGCACAGCGAGGATTACCAGTTTTTTCATGGACCTACCGTAGCCCTCGGAGGCTACGAGGGAAAGCCCCGACCTGACGGCTGGTGAGGGCGCCTGGCTGGCGCTAGCTTTGCCGCCGGAGGTGTCCGGGCACCTGGTGGGCTCCCCCGCCTTCAAAGCGGGTGGGACGGGCGCTCCCCGTCCGGCGGGTTCGATTCCCGTCCACCTCCGCCAACCTCGCCCTACCTCGGCGGGGCCCGGCCGCCGGGCGCGGCCCTCGGGAGGAGGGCCACGTCGGCGGGGCGGGCGGGCCGGCCATAGAGATAGCCCTGGGCCCGCTCGCAGCCGAGCTGGCGCAGCAGGGCGGCCTGCATCTCGGTCTCGACCCCCTCGGCCACCACCGTTAGCCCTAGGGCCCGGCCCAGGCCGATGACCGCTCTCACCAGCTCGGTGTCGCCGTCGTCGACACCGAGGCCGGCGACGAAGCTGCGGTCTATCTTGACCACGTCGATGGGGAAGCGGCGGAGATAGGCCAGGCTGGACCAGCCGGTCCCGAAGTCGTCGATGGCTATCGACACCCCCATGGCGTCGAGGTCGTGCAGGGAGGAACGTACGGACATGCCGGCGTCGATGAGCGCGTTCTCGGTCAATTCCACGCAAAGCTGGTCGGCGGGCAGGCCCCAGGCGGCCAGCGAGCGACGGATCTGGGTCACCAGGCCCGGGCTGGCCAGCTGACGGGCCGATACGTTGACGGCGACCTGGAGGGGCTGGCCGGCGCGGGGCCCGAGATTCCAGTCTGCGGCCTGGCGGCAGGCCTGGTCGAGCACGCCGGCGCCCACCGGCACGATGAGGCCGGAGTCCTCGGCCACGTCGATAAACTCGGCTGGTCCCATCAGCTCCGCGCCGGGGCCTTGGACGCGCAGGAGGGCCTCCACTCCCGTCACCGTCCCGACCGCCAGGTCGACGACCGGCTGGTAGACGACGACGAGCCCGTCGTCGTCCAGGGCCTGGCGCAGGATCTGCTCGGTGTCGAGGCGCCGTCTGGCCTCTGTGCGCATCCCGTGGTTGTACAGCTCCCAGCGGTTGCGACCGCGGGCCTTGGCCCGGTACAGGGCGGTGTCGGCCTCCTGGAGGAGGGCATCGGGGCCTCTCTCCGCCAGGTACCCGACGCCGTACGGTGCCTCCTGGTCCGACGGTGCCGCCTGGTCCGACGGTGCCTCCTGGTCCGACGGTGCCGCCTGGTCCGACGGTGCCTCCTGGTCCGACGGTGCCTCCTGGTCGGTCAGCGCGATCCCGATGCTGCAACCGACGGTGACGCTGCGGTGACCGATTCGGATGGGCCTGGCCAGGGCGGCGCGGATGCGCCCGGCGATCGTGTCGGTGGTGTCGGTCACGGTGACGCCCTCGGTGACCACCACGAACTCGTCGCCTCCCAGCCTTGACACGAAGTCGTCGGGCCGGACGGCCTCGCGCAGGCGGCCGGCGGTGGCCCGCAGGACGGCATCCCCAGCGGCGTGGCCCAACGAGTCGTTGATCTTCTTGAACCCGTCCAGGTCCAGGTAGAAGATCATGCACCGGGCCCCAGTGGCCCGGGACCGGGCCAGCGCACCCTCGAGCCACTCCAGGAGCATGGCCCGGTTGGGCAGTCCGGTCAGGCTGTCGTGGAGGGCCATGTGCCTCAGCCGCTCGGCTGCCGTCACCCGCTCGGTTACGTCGCGCATGTTGGCGACCACGGCGCCCACCGCCGGGTCGGCCAGGCGGTTGGCCGCGGTCAACTCCACGTGGCGCCAGCTGCCGTCGGCGTGGACCAGGCGGCACTCGATGGAGGAGGCCCGTTGCGCTCCGGCGGGCCGCGGCCCGACCGAGACCTCGCCACCGACCACGGCGGCGTCCCCTGTCTCATTGGCCGCGATGGCGAGGTAGCTGCCCACCAGGGCGCGGTCGTCGGGGTGCACCAGGGTGAGCAGGCCCCGGCCCATCTGGTCGGCCGGATCGAGGCCGAGCACCCGGCTCATGGCTGGGCTGGCGTAGCTGAGCCACCCCTCGGCGTCGCTCAGGGTGATCAGGTCGCTGCCGTGCTCGATTAGGGCGGCGAAATGGGCGCTCGCCTTGTCGAATGCATCCCTTGCCGCTGCCTCCACCGAGGCGGCCCCGGCGGGGACGGCCGGCCCGGCGGGGACGGGCGGCCCGGAGGGCACGGGCCGACCGGCGGGCACGGGCCGGCCGGCGGGGACGGGCCGGCCGGAGGGACCCTCGAAACCGGCGCCGGCGTCGTGGGCGGAGATCGAGGCGGCGCCGGCGCCCTGGCGGGGGCTGTCGCCGTTGACCGGCGGCCTCTCGCCGCCTGTGCCCCGCCCCTTCCTCCACGCGATGGTTACCCCCCAGGCGACAAGGACGCCGGCGGCGCCCAAGGCCACCCAGGTCCCCTGGGCGGTGCCGAGTGTCCCGATGCTGCCGACGGCGCCGCCGAGCAGCAGCCCACCGAAGATCAGGGTCTCAACGCGCCGGGCCAGCCGGTGGGAAGGGCGGCTGGTGGCAGGTAGCAGCATGGGCGCACTCGGGTCGGGCAATGTCCTGATCTTCGGCCAAGCTACTGCGCGGCTTGAGCCGCCGCTGGAGTTGTCATGTGACATAGGTCACGACGGCCTCGCGGCGGCGGTGACGGGTTGGCCCGCGGCCAGGTAACAGGGCCGGCCCATGTGGTCCCGCCCAGGCGGTCTGGTGATCGCGGCGGTCGCTAGCCTGCCTGGCTCCCCTGAACGAGGAGCGCCTCCAGGTGCGCCACCCGCTGGGCGACGGCATGCACGGCACGGGAGCCGGCACCGCCCAGGTGGTGCTGGAGAAGGACCTCGCCCTCGACCCAGTCGGCGACGAGGTCGGTCAGGGCCATGTCGAGGCTCCGCCGGGTGGCCCCGTCGGCCACCTCGGTGGTGGCCGCCCGATGGCGCCGGTAGGCGCCGGCCAGGCGGGGCAGGGCCACCCGGTAGGCGCCGGCCAGGCGCCCTACGGTGCCTTCGTCGGTGCCACCGTCGCCTCCCAGGGTGGCCAACAGCTCCTCCCAGGGCCGGTCGGGTGCCACGACCAGCTCGTCGGGGGACGCGCCGGCCATGACCGGCAGCCGCCCGCGCCACTGGGCCGCCCGCCATGCGCAGTGGGCGCTGTGGCGGTCGAGGACCACCTTCACGTCGGCTTCGGGTGCTTGTGGCACCCAGGCTCCGAGCAGCTGGAACAGGCGTTGCTCGCTCCAGCAGTGGCCGCCGGCCAGGGCCCCTCCCCCGGCGAGGGTGAGCATGCCCGGCCTAGTGGTAGTGGTTGGTGATCGGCACACGGCGGTCCTTTCCGAACGCCTTGGGCGTGACCCTGACCCCGGGCGGGGTCTGGCGCCTCTTGTACTCGGCCCGGTCCACCAGGGCCACCACCGTGCTCACCAGCTCGGCGTCGAAACCGGAGGCCACCAGCTCGGCGGCGGTCAGGTCACCCGCCACGTAGCCCTCCAGTATGGGGTCGAGGACCTCGTAGGGCGGCAGGGTGTCGTCGTCGCGCTGGTCCGGGCGCAGCTCGGCCGACGGCGGCTTGGTGAGCACGCCGGGAGGGACAACCGGTCCCCCGGGCTGGTCGTTTCGCCAGCGGGCCAGGCGGTAGACGACGAGCTTGGGGACGTCCTTGATGACGGCGAAGCCGCCGGCGGTGTCGCCGTAGAGCGTGGAGTAGCCGACGGCTGCCTCGCTCTTGTTGCCGGTGGTAAGGACCATCCACCCGAACTGGTTGGACAGAGCCATCACCACCACCCCCCTTACCCGGGATTGGAGGTTTTCCTCGGTCAGGCCAGCGGGGCGGTCCCCGAGGGTCGGGCCCAGCATCGCCGCCAGGGCGGCGTGGGCAGGCTCGATGGGGATGGTCAACAGCTCGACGCCGAGGGCGGCGGCCAGCTTGCTGGCGTCGTGGCGCGAGTGCTCGCTGGAGTAGCGGGAGGGAAGGGCCACTCCGTGGACGTGGGAGGGGCCGAGGGCATCGGTGGCGACGGCTGCAACCACCGACGAGTCGATGCCACCCGACAGGGCGACCACGACGTCGGTGAAGCCGTTCTTGACCACGTAGTCCCGGGTGCC
>JBOGGP010000043.1:0-13119 GCA_050744105.1 Acidimicrobiales bacterium | reverse complement strand
CACCTGGCGCAGGAGCCCGCTGGCCCGTTGACGAAGCTCACGGACACCGAACGTACATCAGGTGCTACAGCATCTATAGCCACATCCAGCCCGAAACGGCGGCGTCGAGCGTTCTAGGCTCTGCGGATGGAGCAGCGCATCAGCCTGGTGACCCTTGGCGTCGACGACCTCCTCCGGGCTCGCTCGTTCTACGAGGCCCTCGGCTGGCGCGACGGCCTTCAACCCGACAACGAGGTCTGCTTCTTCCAGGCCGGCGGGACGGTCTTCGGGCTCTGGACCCGGCTCGGTGGTCACGGCGCTCCGGGGGTCGAGCTCGCCTACAACGTCCGCTCACCTGAGGAGGTTGGCGACCTGCTGGCCGAGGCCGAGCAGGCGGGAGGCACGGTCGTTCGGCCTGCAGCCCGGGCGGACTGGGGTGGAACGTCCGGGGCCTTCGCCGATCCCGACGGTTACGTGTGGGAGGTCGCCCACAACCCCGATTGGACACTCGGCGAGAACGGCGCCGTGCACATCTAGATCTGGCTTTGCTTGGCTCAGCTTAGCTTCGTCATCTTGACAAGGTCTACTATTGGATAGATGATGGAAGTCATGCCGCCGGAGCCGAGCACCGACCCGGCTGGCCTTCTCCGCCAGCACGGGGTCCAGGTCACGGCTCAGCGTCTGGCCGTCCTGCGGGCGGTGTCCATCCGGCCCCACGGCGCGGCCGATGACATCGAAGACCTGGTGCGGGCAGAGATCGGGGCCGTCTCGCACCAGGCGGTGTACGACGCCCTTGGCACCCTGACCGAGCGGGGGCTCCTCCGGCGGATCCAGCCGGCGCGGTCACCGGCCCGCTACGAGGACCGGGTCGAGGACAACCATCATCACCTCGTCTGTCGCACCTGCGGCCGCACCGTCGACGTCGACTGTGCGGTGGGGAGCAGACCATGCCTGGAAGCCGCTCGTGACCACGGATTCACCATCGACGAAGCGGAGGTCATCTACTGGGGCCGGTGCCCGTCCTGCCAGGAGGCGACCGGTGGCGTCAGTCACGCCTGAAATGCATGACGAGGGAACATCAGCTACCCGAATGACCATGGAGGAACTATGACCAACGAAGACTCCGGTGCGGTCGTCACCACCGACGAGGCGGACGCGCCAGCAGCCAGGTGCCCCGTCCTCAACCACGGGCCAGCAGTGACCGGCTCGATGGCCAACCGGCACTGGTGGCCGGACCAGCTGAACCTCCGGCCCCTTGGCAGGAACTCCCCCCTGATAGACCCCATGGGCGGGGAGCTCGACTATGCCTCGGCCTTCGAGAGCCTCGACCTCGATGCGGTGAAGTCGGACATCGGAGCGGTGATGACCACCTCGCAGGAATGGTGGCCTGCCGACTACGGCCACTACGGGCCCCTCTTTATCCGGATGGCGTGGCACAGCGCCGGCACATACCGGATCCGCGACGGCCGTGGGGGCGCAGGATCGGGCACGCAGCGCTTTGCCCCCCTGAACAGTTGGCCCGACAATGCCAGCCTGGACAAGGCGCGCCGGCTGCTGTGGCCGGTCAAGCAGCGGTACGGCGCCAAGATCTCCTGGGCCGACTTGATGATCCTGGCCGGGAACTGTGCGCTCGAGACGATGGGCTTCGACACCTTCGGCTTCGGCGGCGGGCGTGAGGACGTGTGGGAGCCCGAGGAGGACATCTACTGGGGGCCGGAGGACACCTGGCTGGGAGACGAGCGCTATACCGGCGACCGGGAGCTGGCAAATCCCCTGGGCGCGGTGCAGATGGGCCTGATCTACGTCAATCCCGAGGGTCCCAACGGAAACCCTGATCCCGTCGCCGCCGCCCGGGACATCCGGGAGACCTTTGCTCGCATGGCTATGGACGACGAGGAGACGGTCGCCCTCATCGCCGGTGGGCACACCTTCGGCAAGACCCACGGCGCCGCCGACGCCCAACGCTATGTCGGTCGCGAGCCCGAGGCCGCCAGCATCGAGGAGCAGGGCCTCGGCTGGAGGAACACCCTCGGCAGCGGGAGCGGGAGCGACACGATCACCAGCGGGCTGGAGGGCGCATGGACGACCAACCCGGTTGCCTGGGACAGCAACTTCTTCGAGAACCTGTTCGGCTACGAATGGGAGCTGACCAAGAGTCCGGCTGGCGCCCACCAGTGGCGTCCCACCGATCGAGCCTCGGACGACACCGTGCCCGATGCCCATGACTCGTCGAGGCGGCACGCCCCGATGATGCTCACGACCGACCTGGCGCTGAGGTTGGACCCTGCGTACGGACCGATCTCCCGGCGGTTCCACCAGAATCCCGGCGAGTTTGCCGGAGCCTTCGCCAGGGCGTGGTTCAAGCTCACCCACCGGGACATGGGGCCCGTCACTCGCTACCTCGGCCCCGAGGTCCCCGCCGAGCAGCTGATCTGGCAGGACCCGGTGCCCGCCGTCGACCACGAGCTGGTCGACGACTCCGACATCGCCGCCTTGAAGGCCAGGATCCTGGCATCCGGACTGTCCGTCTCCCAGCTGGTCTCGACGGCCTGGGCCTCGGCGTCGACCTTCCGGGACAGCGACAAGCGCGGCGGGGCCAACGGGGCCCGGATCCGGCTCGCCCCGCAGAGGGACTGGGACGTCAACGACCCGGCCGAGCTGGCGACTGTGCTGGCGGCCATGGAGGGGATCCAATCCGACTTCAATGCCTCCCAGGTTGGCGGCAGGCAGATCTCCCTCGCCGACCTGATCATCCTCGGCGGGTGCGCCGCGGTGGAGCAGGCGGCCAGCGATGCCGGCCACCACGTCACCGTCCCGTTCTCGCCGGGACGCACCGACGCCTCGTCGGAACAGACCGATGTCGACGCCTTTGCCGTGCTCGAACCGACCGCCGACGGGTTTCGCAACTACTTCCGGGCCGGCGACAAGAGGCGGCCCGAGGACCTGCTGGTCGATCGGGCCAGCCAGCTCACCCTGACCGCTCCGGAGATGACGGTACTGGTCGGCGGGCTGCGTGTACTGAACGCCAATACCGGGTCCTCGGGGCACGGTGTCCTCACCGGGAGGCCGGGGAGGCTGACCAACGACTTCTTCGTGAACCTGCTGGACATGACCACCGAGTGGCAGATGTCCACCACCGAGCACGTCTACCAGGGCCGTGACCGGCAGGCCGGAACGCCCAAGTGGACCGCCACCGCGGTAGACCTCGTCTTCGGTTCGAGCTCGCAGCTTCGGGCCGTCGCCGAGGTGTTCGGGTGCGAGGACGCGCCCCAGAAGTTCGTGACGGACTTCGTGGCGGCGTGGGACAAGGTCATGAACCTCGATCGCTTCGACCTGCACCGATAGTGCTCTTTTAGCTCTCTCAGACAGGTGACTCCTGCTGGCGGACCCGCCGGAATGCCCATCTGGCGATCAGCGCGACTATCAGCACGGCGACAGCAATGCTGACCGGTGTAAACGCCGAAGAGACGTTGCTCCAGTTGTCGGCCAGCGCCTGGCCGGCAAGGGCCAAAGCAAAGGTCCACGGCAGGCTCCCCACCGCGGTGAGCACGGCGAAGGGCACGACGGGCATCCTGGCCACGCCCGCCGGGAGGCTGACGAACGTCCGGACGACGGGAAGCACCCTGGCGACCAGGACCGCCAGCCCGCCCCGACGGGCAAAGAACCGCTCGGCACGATCCAGCTCGGCTGGCCGCAAGAGGAGGTAGCGGCCCCAGCGCTCGACGAGAGAGCGGCCACCGGTCCGCCCGACGCAGTAGGCGACGAGAGATCCGACAATGTTGCCGGCCGTGCCGGCGAGCGCCACCCCGACGACGCTCAGGTGGGTGTGCACCCCGGCAATCACGGCGCCGCTGGCCAGGGCCCCACCGAAGAGCATGATCGCCTCACTGGGGATTGGTATGCAAGCCGACTCGAGAACCATCAGCACGAACACGGCGAGGTACCCGTGGCTGCTGATCTGATTCACAACAAAATGCTCCAAGGCGCTGTCCCTTTCAAAGGTCGCGGAGGCCCGGGGAGACCGCGGGCCTGGGCCCGATGACATAGGTAAAGCTCAGCCGGATTACGTACTGTAGCAATTGTGTGAAGGCTCCTCCCGGCACGGCCACCCTTAGCCCACCCTTGCCTATGACGGCTCCGGCCGGACACCGAAGATCGCTCGTGCCCTCATGGTCATGACCACGCCGCCGCCGGCGGCGACCATCTCGGCAGCGATTGTGACGGTTCCCCGGTCCGGATGGCTGGCTGATCGGTGGGCCTCGAGGACCGTCATGGTGGCGGTGAGGACGTCGCCCGGTCGGACCGGCCGCCGCCAGCGCAGCTCGTCGACTCCCGGAGAGCCTCGGCTGTCGGCCCCGCCGAGGACGTTGTCGACGTAGGCCCGCATCCACAGCGAGGCGGTGAACCATCCGCTGGCGACCAGGCCGCCGAAGGGACCGGCGGCGTCGTCTGACAAATGGAACGGCTGAGGGTCGAAGCGCCGGGCAAAGGCGACCATCTCCTGGGCGTCGACGGCCACGGTGCCGAGCGCTATCCTTTCCCCTGCCCTGAAGTCATCCCAATGCCGGTGGGCTGGCCCCGTTGCCATGGCGCTCGTGCCCGCTAGCTGGCCGTGGGGAGTCCGAGGACCTGCCAGCCGTCGTCCGGGAAGCCGGCGGTCCCGGCGGCGATGCCGGCCCGGGGGCAGTCCATCGGCTCATGACACCGCCGGAATACGCCGCCGCCGGCCCGGGCTTCGGGCCGACCCAGGATCGCTGGCAGCCCGGCCAATATCTGGCCGACCTCCTCCAGGTGGTGGAGGCCGGCGAGGCTGGCGGGACCGGGGCGAAAACCGGCCGCCGCATCCGGGGGCACCGAGATGACCGCGGTCGGGGTGGCGACACCGCATATCGGAGAGATCCGTCCGTTCCACCCCGGCAGGTTCCGGCGGGTCGATCCATCGACGGCCACACTCGGAGAATGCGTCCTGGTCGGCACGGGCGGCCACTGGCCGAGCCCCGACCCGAGGTGGAGGTCGAGTCGCTGGGCCAGGACGTCGCCGCTCACCGTCGAGCGCCCCTCCCGGAACCTCGACGCTGCCCGCCGAGCTTCCTCTGGGGGGGTGTTGCCAGCTGACACATGGTGGACCTCGTTACGCTATGGCATGGCTGATCGGCGCGCCGAGCAGATCCTGGAGTCGATCCGGCAACGGGGCGGCCGGGCCAGCGCCCCCCGCCGGGTGATAATCGAGGCCCTGCTGGCCGCCGGCCGCCACGTCACCGTCGAGGATCTTGCCGCCGGCATCCAGCTGCGGCACCCAGAAATCCATCTCACGACGGTGTACCGCACGATCGAGGCTCTCGAGGAGCTCGGCGTGGTGTACCACGTCCATATGGGCCACGGCCCCGCCCAATGGCACCTTGCCGACCAGAGCCACCTGCACCTGGTATGCCAGTCCTGCGGCGCGGTGGTGGAGGCGCCTCCCGGCACCTTCGCCGGGATGTCCGAGGGCATGGGGGCGCTCGGTTTCACTCCCGATCCCCGGCACTTCGCCCTGGTCGGATGGTGCTCCGGCTGCGCCGACCAGGCGCCGGCCAGAGCGCTCTGCTGAGTCGAAGCAGGCCTTGGACGACTACAGGGGTATGGCCCTGGCCATCGAGGAGGCCCGGGCCGCCGCCGCCATCGGGGAGGTCCCGGTGGGCGCGGTCCTCGCTACCGGCGACCTGGTCGTCGCCCGGGCCGGCAACCGCCGGGAGACCACCGGCGACCCTACCGCCCACGCCGAGATGCTGGCCCTGCGGGCCGCCGCCACAGCCGGCGGCGGTAGCCAGGCCGGCGGCTGGCGACTGCTCGGGTCCACCCTCTACGTCACCCTCGAGCCCTGTCCGATGTGCGCCGGCGCCGTGGTGGCCGCCAGGGTCGGCCGGCTCGTCTTCGGGGCATCCGACCCCAGGGCCGGGGCGTGCGGCTCGATCTACAACCTGTGTGCCGACCCCCGCCTCAATCACCAGGTGGAGGTGCGGCCGGACGTCCGGGGCGACGAGTGCGCGACGATGCTGGCCGGCTGGTTCTCTCGCCGCCGGTAGCGAGGGCCGACCTTCCCCGAGTTTCCCCCTCGGGGGTCGAGGCCCGCCCGGTGGCCAGGGCGGCACGGGCCATAGGGACGTAGAGCACGACCGACGTCCAACCGAGGACGAGGCCGGCGACGGCGGCGATCCAGGCCAATTCCAGGGCGCTTCGGTGCCAGCCCACCGTCGAATGACCGGCCAGGAAGAGGGGGAAGGCGCACATCAGCCCGAACGTGGCGGCCTTTCCGACCAGGGTCACGTCGATGCGCCGGGCCCCCGCCAGGGCCAGCCCGACGGCGGCGGCGGCCACGACGCCTTCCCGGGCCAGGGCGGCCACGGCGACGGCAGTCGGCACCGCGCCCACGGCCAGGATGCCAACGGTGGCCGTGGCCAGCAGGGTACGGTCGGCGAGGGGGTCGAGCACCTTGCCGACTCTCGTGACCTGCCCGAGCCGGCGAGCCACCTGGCCGTCCAGCCAGTCGGTGGAACCGAGCGACGCCAGGAGGACCGCCGCGCTGAACCAGTCGCGGTGGTGGGGCTGGACCAACAGCCACACGAACACCGGGATCAGCAGGAGCCGGATGCTGGTGATCACGTTGGGCAGCGACAGGATGCGGTCCTCACCGGTCCGACGCCGGCGGGGCGCCACGGCTTCGGGTGAGTCCTCCACGCCCCGAGCCTAGATACCCGGGCTGGTCCCCCGGCGCCCACCACCCGTCGCCCTTGACGCGATGGCCTGGCGCTCAGCCGCCGGCCATGGCCCCCACGATCACCAGGGGCTCGTCCCCGCTCACCACTGCTGGGGGTAGTGGACCATCCTCGGGCCCATGGGATAGGTCCGCCTCGCACGCGAAGAACCTGACGAAGGCCCGGCGTCGACCCGTCGAGGGATCGCGGATCGTGCCCCGCAGCATCGGGTAGCGGGCCTCCAGGGCGTCGAGAACGACGGCGGTGCTGGCTGGTCCGGCCAAGTCCACGCGGACCTCGCCGTCCACGTTGGCCAGGGTGCGAAGGTGACTGGGCAGGACGACGCGGATCACGCCAGGGTCTGCACTTCCACCGACAGGACCGAGGGAAGATGGCGGGCAATCGGTACCCAGCGGTCTCCGGCGTCGGCCGAGGCGTACACCTGCCCGCCGGTCGTGCCGAAGTAGACGCCGCACGGCTCGAGGCAGTCGACCGCCATGGCGTCGCGAAGCACGTTGACGTAGCAGTCACGCTGTGGGAGGCCCTCGGTCAGCGCCTCCCACTCGCCGCCCCCGGTCCGGCTCCGGAACACGCGGAGCTGGCCCCCGGGCGGATAGTGCTCGCTGTCGCTCGTGATGGGGACGACGTAGACCGTGTCGGGCTCGTGGGCGTGCACGTCTATCGGGAATCCGAAGTCGCTCGGTAGGTCGCCGCTCACCTCCCGCCACGAGTCGCCCCCGTCGTCGCTTCGCATTACGTCCCAGTGCTTTTGCATGAACAGCACATCGGGCCGGGCCGGGTGCAGGGCGACGCGGTGGACGCAGTGGCCCACCTCGGCATCGGGGTCGGGGATGCCCTGGGACACCAGCCCCCGGTTGATCGGCGCCCACGTGGTGCCGGCATCGTCGCTCCGGAAGGCCCCGGCGGCCGATATGGCCACGAACATCCGCTGCGGATCAACCGGATGCAGAAGGATGGTGTGCAGGCACATCCCGCCTGCCCCTGGCTGCCAGGCCGGGCCCGACCCGTGGCCGCGCAGCCCGGGCAGCTCCTGCCACGAGATGCCGCCGTCACGGGAGCAAAAGAGGCCGGCGTCCTCGACGCCGGCGTAGACCGTGTCGGGATCGCCGAGCGAGGGCTCCAGGTGCCAGACGCGGGCAAACTCCCACGGGTGGGGCGTGCCGTCGTACCACTGGTGGGTGCCGGGCACCCCGTCGTAGGCGAACTCGTTGCCCACCGGCTGCCACGTGCGCCCCCCGTCGTCGGACCGCTGGACCACCTGGCCGAACCACCCCGAGGTCTGGGACGCAAATATCCGGTCGGGGTGGGCCGGGGAGCCCTTGACGTGGTACACCTCCCAGCCGCCGAATAGGGGTCCTTCGATGTCCCAGGACCGGCGGGTCCCGTCGGATGTCACGACGAATGCCCCCTTCCGGGTGCCGACCAGGACTCGGACGCTGCTCATCGCCGGTCAGCGTAGATCACCGGCCGCCAACCTCTCGTGGGCGGCAACCTCCCCGAGGCCTGGGGGCGCCGGCCGCATCTCCCGTCCGACGCCGCGCTACCTCCAGGCGGCAATGGAGGCATCTGCCGCGTTCATACTTGTCCTGGCCGTGGCCAACTCGGCCATCGCACGCTCTACCAGCCGGGCGTTGGACGCAACCCGCGCGCTGGTCAAGCAGTCGGCGGCTGCGGTCCTGACGTTGCTCAGTGCCGTGCTCAAGGCCCTATCGACGGCGGCATCGGGCAGGGGCACTGCGCCTCGGGCCGCGGTGACGTCATCCTGGAGCAGCCCGCAGGACCCCAGAATCACGTCCCGCTGACCGCCACTGATCGCCGAGCGGGCAAAATCCAGTTGCCTGCTGAGGGCGGCCACCGAGGCGCCGTGCTGCGCCACCCAGGCCGACTTGCCGTCTCCCGTGCTCCCCTGCCCTGACCCACCACAGGCGGCGAGGACCCAGGCGGCACCGAGCACCAGGAGACCGAGCCGGCGGCACCAGGCAGCGGGGCGGCGGGCACGAAGGGCGCGGAGCATGGTCCGCATCGCCGTCGTCTCACCTCCTCGGCGCCACACTCGTCGCCCCTGTGGGGGCCGAGAGTAGCCTCGTTGCGACACCCCGACACACGATATAGGCTCTGAGCAGCACTGGAGGGATGCGAGAGCGGCCGAATCGGACGGTCTCGAAAACCGTTGTGTCCTTTGGGCACCGTGGGTTCAAATCCCACTCCCTCCGCTCATTCACCCCTTGCCGCGATTCGTCAGCCCGGCTCGGTTCCGCTCCCGTGGGACCGGGGCGGTGGCCGCCTGCCTCACTCGGGGCCGCGGCGCAGGCAGGCACCAAGGTGGCTGACAACGGCCCTCCATGGCAGACCGATGGTACCCTGCTACCATGGAAACGACCAAGACGGCGCCGGGCGCATCGTGGTCCCAAAGGCTCTGCGCGACGCGCTGGGGCTGTCGGCCGGATCGACGGTCGACATCAGCCAGTACGGCTTGGGACTGCAGATCGTCCCGGCTGGACGGACCGCCCGCTTGGAGGACGAGGGCGGCGCCCTCGTTGCCACAGGAACGACGAGCATCGATGATGCCACCGTCTTCGGGCTGATCGACGCCTCCCGGCGGTGACCACGATCGGACTTGACACGAGCGTGGCGATCCCCCTGCTCGTCCAGACCCACACGGCGCACGACGGCGTGGTCCGCTGGTGGGACGGTCGCGACGTGGCGCTGTGCAGCCGGCTCCCTGGCGCCCTGGCGGCGAGGGGTATCGCCGGTGGCGCGGTGTACGACGCCTTGGTTGGCCTCGGGGCGAGCGACAACGACAGCTGGCTGGCGACCCGCGACGGGCGCGCCCGGGCGACGTACGAGGCGGTCGGCGCCCGGGTCGTCGACGTTGCCTGAACGGGTCACTCGGTGCTCCGAGCGACACCGACCGGGCGCCTACCAGTGACCGGAGCCCCGAGCCATCCCGTCGGCATTGTGGGCCCAGAGGGTCGGCAGTGGGAGGTGTGACAAGTGTCTCGTTTACAGGCGTCCTTGGCTGGGGCACAATGGGACTGCTCCAGCCGGTCCCCCCCCGGCCGTAGAGCCAATGCGAAGGGCCGGCCCCCCGCCGGCCCTTCGTCACGCCCCTGAGTTTCGTATCACGTATCACAAGTGCCGCGCTTCCTCCCGCACCTTGCCGCCGTCGAGGTGGCAGGCTGTGGAGGCCGGCATCGCCAGAGGCCGCCCACTCCAAACCGGCGCCGCAGGACCGCAGGACCGCATGACCGAAGGACCGAAGGACCGCAGGACCGCAGGACCGCAGACCATAGAACCAGAGGACGAGGTGGGGACTTGCCGGGTCACCGCAGGTACAAGATCGACCCAGCCGAGCTGAAGGGAGTGACCATCCCGCGCGGCACCCTGGCGCGGGTGTGGCGGTTCCTCTCCCCGTACCGGTGGCGCCTGGGCGCCTACCTGGTCGTCATCGCCGGCGCCGCCCTGGTCGGCACCATCCCACCACTGCTGGTGAAGCGCCTGATCGACGTCGCCATCCGGGACAGGAGCCTTCACCAGGTGGACCTGCTGGCCGCGGCCATGGTCGCCGTGGCCGTCGTCACCACGGCGTTGAGCCTGGCCAACCGGTGGCTGGCGTCGGTGATCGGCGAGGGCATCATCTTCGACCTGCGCTCGGCGGTCTACGACCACGTGCAGCGCATGCCGATCGCGTTCTTCACCCGCACCCAGACCGGCTCGCTCATGAGCCGGCTCACCAACGACGTGCTCGGGGCGGAGAATGCCATCTCCTCCGTGGCCAGCGTCGCCTCGGACTTGCTGGTGCTTGGCTCGACACTGGTCCTGATGTTCACCCTGTCGTGGTCGATCACCTCGCTGGCCCTGCTCGTCCTACCGCCCTTCGTCATCCTCGACCGGCTGCTGGCCGGCCGCATCACCCGGCTGTCCCGGCGGGGCATGCAGCTCAACGCCGCCATGAGCACGACCATGACCGAGCGCTTCAACGTGAGTGGGGCGCTGCTGGTCAAGCTGTTCGGCCGGCCCGACGACGAGGCCCGCCAGTTCTGGGCCCGGGCCGGTGCGGTGCGGGACAACGCCGTACGCATGTCGCTGTTCGGCCGATATCTGTTCACCGCCCTGGCCCTGGTGGGGGCCGTGGGCACCGCCGCGGTCTACTGGCTCGGGGGCCGGGCCGCCGTCGACGGGTCTCTCCAGGTGGGAACGGTGGTGGCCCTGGCCGCCTACGTCACTCGCCTCTACTCGCCGCTCACCGATCTGGCCACCACCCGGGTCAACGTGCTGGCCGCCATGGTCAGCTTCGACCGGGTCTTCGAGGTGCTCGATGCCCCCCTGGTGATCGAGGACCGGCCCGGAGCGACGGCCCTGCCGGCGCCGGTCGCCGGCCGGATCGTGGCCGACGACGTGTGGTTCCGTTACCCGGCGCCCTCGGAGGTATCGGTGGCGTCGCTCGAGTCGGGCGAGCCGCTCGCCACCGAGGCGGGAGGATGGGTCCTGCGCGGCGTGAGCTTCGTGGCCGAGCCCGGGACCATGACGGCCCTGGTGGGCCCGTCGGGCGCCGGCAAGACCACGCTTTCGAGCCTCATCCCCCGCCTGTACGACGTCACCCGAGGCGCCATCGGCATCGACGGCCACGACGTGCGGGACGTGACCCTCGCCAGCCTCGGTCAGGCGGTCGGCGCCGTCACCCAGGACGCCCACCTGTTCCACGACACCGTCGCCGTCAACCTACGCTACGCCCGCCCGTCGGCCACCGACGAGGAGCTGGTGGCGGCCTGCCAGGCAGCCCGCATCCACCACGTGATCGAGGCACTGCCCGAGGGCTACGAGACCCTGGTCGGCGAGCGGGGCTACCGGCTGTCCGGAGGTGAAAAGCAGCGGGTGGCCATCGCCCGGGTCCTGCTGAAGAACCCCGGCGTCGTGATACTCGACGAGGCCACGGCCCACCTCGACTCGGAAACGGAGCTGCACGTCCAGGAGGCTCTGGCCAATGCCCTCACCGGTCGCACGTCGGTGGTCATCGCCCACCGCCTGTCCACCATCCAGGCGGCCGATCAGATACTGGTGGTCGACGACGGTCGGATCGTGGAGCGCGGGACCCACCCGTCGCTGGTGGGCGCCGGCGGCCTCTACGCCGAGTTGTACCAGACCCAGTACCTGCGAGGCGTCCAGCACTCGCCAGCCCCGGCGGCAGTCGGCCCTTCGGTGGTGACCACGGGGGCCGGAGAGGCCTGATGCTCCAGCAGGTCCTCGTCGACGGCCGGCTCCGGCGCATGGTCGTGGTGCCCCGCCCCTCCCGGCTGACCCGGGCCCTCATCGTGGCCGCCGGTCTGGGGCTGGCCGTCCTGGTGGCCGCGGGCCGGGGCGGATCCGCCGATGGGAGCCTGGGAACGATCCTGGCACTTGCCGTGCTGGTCGGCGGAGCGATCGTGATCCAATCGGTCTCCAAACGGCGACCCCTGGTCGGTTTCAATCCCGAGGGCCTGTACACGCCGGCCGGCGGATGGATCGGCTGGGAGAGGGTGCGCCGGATCGAGGTCAGACGGAGCGGCAACGTGATCACCGGCTGGCGCAACGCGCTGTGGGTGGCCTTCGCCCCCGCCGGCGCAGCGCCTGACCCAGCCACCGCCGCGGCGTCCGGTGGTGCCGGCCCGGCACGTGCCGGCACCGTCGAGTGGCTGGCGGTCAGGCCAGGGTGGTCGCCCGCCCGCCTGGTGACGCTGTCGGAGGAGATGGAGCAGCTGTGGTGGGCGGGCCGGGCCTCCACGCCACCGCAGCACCGGGCAGCCGGGACCAATCCGGGCGGCACGGCCGGCTGAGATTTGGACGGATCTCGCCGTTTGGACGCATCCGACGCTATTTGGGTGCAATACGTCCAAACGGCTGAATACGTCCAAAAGTCAGCCAGGAGACGCCGCAAGACCGAGCCGGTGGGCCGGGGGCGGGTCCCGGCACGGGGGTCAGGTGCCTGTCCGCTCCAGCCACTGCGTCAGGCCGGCGGCGTTGGAATGGACTCCGTTGAGGGTCTCCAGGCGCCGGCGCTCGTCGCCGTCGAGATCCGCCCAGTCGGCGGCGAAGGCACCCTGCAGGGCGGAGGCCACGTCGGCACCTGCCCGCCACGCCGCCTCGGCCACCTCCGCCCACCGGCGCAGCGCCGACTCGGCCTCGTCGAGGATGGCCACGGGGTCGGGGACCAGCCCGTAGTGGGCCAGGGCGATCCCCGCCGGCCGGCGGTCCCGGAACCGGCGCAGCGACGACAGCGCCTGGTCCAGGTCGAAGTCTGCCGGCGGCGTGGCCGGGCGCAGCGCCCTGGCGCCCGTGCCGGCGAACCGCTCGGCGCCGGCGGCCGTCCCGGTGGAGTGCTCGGCGCCGGCGCCCGTGCCTGTCGGCC
>JBOGGP010000042.1:0-13348 GCA_050744105.1 Acidimicrobiales bacterium | reverse complement strand
GGTGGAAGGCGAGCAGGCCCGACACCGCACGCAGCAGCGAGGTCTTGCCCGCCCCGTTGGGCCCGATAAGGCAGGTGGCCCCGCCGGCGGCAACCTCGATGCTCACCCCGTCGACGGCGACCAACCGGCCGTAGGCCACGGTCACGTCGCTGACCTCGAGCAGGGGGGCGCCGGCGGCTGCGGTGGTTGGCGGCGCCGGCCTATAGCGGTGCCGCCGGTGGCCGGCGCCGGTGGCTCCGGTGGTTGGCGGCGCCGGCCTCAAGCGGTGCCGCCGGCGGCGGGGAGCCCGAGCTCGGCGATGGCCTCCCGCAGCTCGAGATGGCCCTGGACGGCCCGCCACAGGTGGTCCTCGGGATGGGCGCCCGAGCCCCGGTTGCCGAACCGCCACTCGGGATCCCAGTACCCCTCGGCCACCCGGCGCAGGTGGGCCACGCTTGCCTCCAGCTCGGTCTCCAGCTGCCGGCGGTAGAGGGCCGGGGTCGGGGCGTCCTGCCGGTGGGCCTCGATCCCCCGCCCCGAGGCCAGGGCCTCCATGGCCTCGGGTCGGGGGCCGGCCCGGTCCCAGACCAGGACCGGCCGGCGGATGGCGTGGTTCCACACCGGCCAGCGCGAGGGGCGCCAGGCCCGCTCCACGGGCAGCCTCTCCAGGTGGGTCACCGGGGCCAGGCCCACCATGGCCAGGGGCAGGGCCCGCCAGGTCACGTCGCCCACGGCCAGGTCCACCACCAGGGCGGCCTGCACGCAGTCGAGGGGGCCGGCGTGCTCGTCGAGCACCTCGCCCCACGCCCACACCTCGAGGATCGGGGCTCCGGGGCCCAGCGCCACCCAGTCATCCACGGTGTCGGCCACCTTGGCCAGGTTGCGCACGGCCGTCTCCCGACGCATCCGGACAACGGTACCCGGGCGCACGGGCGCCCGCCGGCCCGGCGGGGTGCCAGCGGCTGACCTGGCTGCGCCAACCCCAGCGCCGGCCCCGAAACGGGGCGGTACCGTAGGGGGGCGGAGTCGGGCAGAATCGGGGCGATCGAATGATGAGGCCCACCACCGCACGGCTGACCCGGATCGTCAGCCGCTCCAATTCCGTCGTCTTCGCCGTGGCCGTGGCCGTCGTCCTCACCTGGACCCTCATCCCGCCCATCCCCAAGATCATCAACCTCTCAGCCGACTCCTGGCCGCCCGGCCACCGCATCCTGACGGTGTCCGATCGCACTGCTGACCCGGCCTGGCACTCCGCCCTGGCCGCCGCCGTGTCCACCTGGGCCCAGACCGGCGCCGGCCTGCGCCTCGTCCTGGTGACCCAGGGCGGTCGCTGCGGCCACGACCTCGACACCATCGAGGTCTGCGAGGAGCCCCAGCGGCTGATCGCCGACCCCGAGATCGCCGGGCGGCAGGGCTACGTGGTGCCGGTGGTCGCCGCGGGCGGCCGCCTGCAGTCCGTCGACATCGTGGTGTGCACGGACTGCCCCATGGACCAGGACCGCCGGGTGATCATCGCCACCCACGAGCTGGGCCACGCCCTTGGCCTGCCCCACAACGGGAGCCCCTTCTCGGTCATGTTCCCGAGCGGGGGCCCCTTCGGCCCCGACCCCCAGGACATCCAGATCCTGCTGTCGAAGTACCCACCGGCCCAGGGGCCGGTATAGGCGCGGCGCCGCTCAGACCGTGGCCGGCCGGGGCAGCACCCAGCGGTTGTCGAGGTACCAGGTGACGGTGCGGCCGATGGAGGCGGCCAGGTCGCCGGCGCCGAAGCGGAAGCCGGTGGAGGCCAGCGCCTCGGTGCTGAGGCGGTTGTTGGGATTGGCCTTACGCATGAACCGGAAGCGCTCCTCGGTGAGCAGGATGTCGGGTCGCATTCCCTCCGCCAGCATCCTGGCCCGCCATTGCACCCGCCGGGTGTGGTCCATCCCGCAGCCCGGGTCGTCGCTGCGCTCGGCCTCCATGCCCCACTCGGTGGCGAGCATCTCGGCGATGCGGTGGCTGGAGGGGTACTCGGGCGCCACCAGGTTGAAGGCCCGGCCGGCGGCGGCGGGATGCCGGGCCAGGTGGAGGCAGGCGCCGACCACGTCGTCGATGTGGACAAGGCGCTGCTCGACCGGCCGGGCCGGGACCTCCAGGCGGCGCCAGCCGGCGTAGCCCTCGATGGCCACGTCGAGGATGGCACTGGCGAGGAGCTTGACGTTGCCGGGGCCGAAGACCGACACCGGCCGGAGCACGACGACCTCCACGCCGGCCCGGGCGGCGCCGCGGGCGGCCTGCTCGGCGTCCCACTTGGCCTGGCCGTAGGCCCGGCTGGGACGGGGGACCACGTCTTCGACCACCGGAACCGGGAGCTGCTCCCGCTCGCCGTAGACCGAGCTGGAGCTCATGTGGACCAGCCGCTGCACCCCGCCGGGGCCCAGGGCCGCCACCAGGCGGCGGGTGGCGTACCCGTTGGCCCGCTGCATCTCGGGCACCGACGACAGCGAGCTGGACGCCCCGGCCAGGTGGAACACGTGGCTGACCCCGCGGACCGCTCCGTCGAGGTCCCCGGGGCGGTCCCGACCCCCGGGCTCGGCCAGGTCGACGACCCGGTAGTCGACCTCGGGGGACATCTCGGGTGGCCGGGGCCGGCGGCCGGCGCCCCGCACCGTCCATCCCTCCGCCACCAGGGCGGCCACCAGCGCCGAGCCGATGAAGCCGGTCGCCCCCGTCACCAGGGCGGCTGGCGTCGTCATCCGACGGACCGCCGGGTGAAGTTGCGCACGCCCAGGGCGAAGAGGACAGTGAGCGAACCGACCAGGACGGCAATGCAGATGGCAGGCCGGATGTGAGGGACACCAGGGACCAGGGCGGCCCTCAGGCCCTCGCTCACGTAGGTCAGGGGATTGGCGGCGGTGACCACCTGGAACCACTCGATGCGCGACAGGGACGGCCACGGGTACTGGCTGCAGCCGGTGAAGAGCAGGGGGGTAAAGACCAGCGAGAACACGATGTTTATCTGCTGGGGCTGGACGGCAGTGCCTATCACCATGCCCATGGCCGCCCCGAGCAGGCAGCCGAGCAGCACCACGGCCACGAACAGGCCGGTGGCCGACCATCTCCAGGGGATGGAGCCCAGCACCAGCACCCCGATCGGGAGCATCAAGGCGGACGCCGTCACCGCCCTGAGGGTGGCGAAGGTCACCTTCTCGGCCGCCACCATCACCGTGCTCACCGGGGCCAGGAGCCGGTCCTCGATCTCCCGGGTCCAGCCGAACTCGGCGACCAGGGGGAAGGCCAGGGCCTGCATGCCGGTGATCACCGCGGTCAGGGCCACCAGCCCGGGAAAGAGGAGCGACGCGTAGTTGCCCCGGGTGTAGCCGAGGCTGCCGAGCACCTTGCCGAAGACGAACAGCAGGAACAGCGGCTGCAGGATGACCTGGGCGAGGAAGGCGGGCAGCTCGTGGACGGTGACGAACAGGTCCCGGTGCAGGATGGCCATGAACACCTGGCCCTGCCCGGCCCGCTCGCCCCCGCGCCCGGCGGCCCGGTCGGCCGCCAGCTCCGGCGGCGCCGCCCTCACCGCAGGGACCGCCCGGTGAGGTGGATGAAAAGGTCTTCGAGCGTGATCGTGCCCAGCCCGACGTCGGCCAGTCGCAGGCCCCGCTCGGCGAGCAGGGCGGCCACGGGGGCCACCAGCGCGGGCGCCTCGCCACTCAGGTAGAGCCGGACCCTGATCTCGCCGCCGGCCTCGGGCCCATCACAGGGGATGGTCTCGATCCTCTCCACGGTCGGGAGCCGGCCCAGCTCGTCGACAACGGCCGCCCGCCCGGGGTCGCCTGGCGGACCGGTGGCGGTCAGGTCGAGGGTGGCGCTGCCCGGCAGCGACCGGATCAGGTCGCCGGGTGTGCCCAGGGCCAGCAGCCGGCCGTGGTCCATGATCCCGACCCGGTCGCTCAGGACGGCCGCCTCGTCCATGTCGTGGGTGGTGAGCACCACGGTCACCCCCCCGGCCTGCATGTCGCGGATCCGGTCCCACAGGAAGAGCCGGGCGGCCGGGTCCAGCCCGGCGGACGGCTCGTCGAGGAACAGGGCGCGCGGGCTGTGCATGAGGGCCCGGGCGATCATCACCCGCTGGGACTGGCCACCAGAGAAGAAGTCCGGCTTGCTCCTGGCCCGGTCGGCCAGGCCGAACTGGCCGAGCAGGTCGTCCGCCCGCTCGACCCTTTCCCGGGCTGGTACCCCGTGGTAGGCGGCGTGGAATATCAGGTTGTCCCGGATGGAGAGCGAACGGTCGAGGTTGTTGCGCTGGGGCACCACGGCCAGGTGGCCGCGGGCCCGCACCGGGTCGCCGATGACGTCCACGCCACCCACCGAGGCGGACCCGCTGGTGGCCCGCACCCTGGTGGTGAGGACGCCGATGGTCGTCGTCTTGCCCGCCCCGTTGGGCCCCAGAAGACCGAACACCTCACCGGGGGCCACCGAGAAGGAGACCCCGTCGACGGCATTGACGGGCGACTTGGGGTACCGCTTGACGAGGTCGGCCACCACCACGCTCGGGGGGAGGTCCCGGGCCGGGCGGGCGCCGGCGTCGGGGGCGCTCAGCACCGCCCAACCCTAGCCAGCGGGGCCCGGCCACCCTCCCTGATACCCAAGACGAGCGTTGCGGCAGCATCTCGGGCTTCGGCCGGGTGGGCGGAGGCTGAGACCGACGGCCGCCCTGGAATGATCCGACCGGCTCCTGCGTTGGCGATGGTGGCGTGACCGTGCCGAGGATGGGGTATATGGTTGGCAACGGCTCCGGCCGGCGCCCCGCCGGCTGTTGAGCGCCACTGGTGTCGAGGGTTTCGGCGGTTGCGGGGCAGCATTGGCCGGTCGAGGGCAACAAGGACGCTGGGTTCGCGACCAGCGAGACAAGGGAACTGACTTGCAACAAACGGATCTAGAGGTCCTTGCCGGTGCCGAGGCCTCCGGGTGGGCGACCGTCGAGGACCTGGACCGGCTGCGCGCCGACCCCGACGAGTGGGCCCAGGCCCTGCGCCGTCTCCTGACGTCGACCGAGGGGGGCATGGCGTCGGTCGACGCCTCGGACGAGGGCGGCCGCGTCCAGATCCTGGCCGACTTCGGCGCCGAGCTGGACCGCCTGGCCGACTCGCTGTGCCGGCTCACCGGGGAGGACCGCCGGCCGGCGGTGCTGGCCAAGCAGGCCCGGGAGGCCGAGCTGGAGCAACGGGCCGAGCTGGCCGGGCGGACCGGTCTGGCGGGGGGGGCGGGGCCGGCCGGCCCGTCGAAAGCCCGGACCGCCGGTGCCGACCGTCCCTCGGCCGGCGCCGGCCCGTCGCACCAGGACGGAGGCTCTCCGCTCAGCACCGTGCCGACCCTCCAGGGGTCGTGGGCGGCCGGCCGCATCGTGGTGTGGGCCGGCTCCCCGGGCGGGGGGGCGGCGCCCGCAGGCGTGCTCCAGGAGCTGATCGCCGGGCTAGACGCCGCCACCATCGCCTGGAAGCAGGCGGCCCGGGTGAGCCTGCCCGACGGCTCCTCGGCGCCGGCCCGCTCCGCCCCGGTGGAGGAGATCCTCGGCTGGCTGGTGGGCGTGGCCGGGGCCACCACGGCCGGCGACCACCCGGCCGGCAGCCACCCCGGCGGCGCCCGCCCGCCCACGGCGGCGGGGGCGGACCCCGGGCGCCAGGAGGCGCCGACCGTGGCCGGCGACAGCCTGGCCTGGCTGTCCGAGGTGGCCCGCTGGGCCACCGAGCTGGTGGCCCAGGGCCGCATGGTCCCCTCGCTGCGCCGGGCCGGCACGATCCGGGGCGCCACCAAGGCCAGCACGGAGAGGTACCGGGTCAAGTGGCAGCCGGCCCTGGTGGACGCTCGCCGCCTGCACCGCATGGCCCAGGCGGCGCCGGGGGCGGTCACCGCCGTGGAGCGGACCATATCCCCCGAGGCCCTGTGCCGCAGCATGCTCGGCATCGTGGTGGACGCCATCTGCCGGGCCGGTGCCGCCCGGCTGGTCACCCCGGCCACCGCCGGGGTGGCCCGCACCCGCAGCGAGGTGGCCGAGGCGCTGCTGTCGGGCCTGGACGGGACGCCGTTCGTGGCCGTCTCCGACCAGGGCGGACCGGTGGCCGAGCGGATGAACGACTGGGCCGCCTCAGTCACCGGAGAGTCCCCCTTCGGCCTCGAGATCAGCCTCGACGCCCCTGAGCGCGACGGCGGCTGGCTGCTGGCCGTCGGGGTGACCGGGATCGAGCGCCGGGCCCTGCCGGTGGAGAGGGCCCTCACCGCCGTGCCCCGCGCCCAGATGCGCCAGGTAGAGGGCCTGGTGCAGCGGGCCGAACGCCTGGTGCCCGCCCTGCTGCGGCCCAGCACCCGGAGGGGCCAGGTCATACTGAGCGGCGGGGAGGCCGCCGAGCTGCTCTTCGGAGGGGCCGGCGTCCTGGTGGCGGCCGGCTTCGACGTCCGGCTGCCGGCGTTCTCCCGGCGGCGGACCAAGCCGAGGCTGCGGCTGTCGGCCGACGGCTTCGGCCGGCCCAGCGAGGTGGGAGTGCGCCAGCTGTCCCGGGTGCGCTGGTCGGTGCTCTTCGGCGACACCGAGGTCGACGCCAAAGAGATCGCCCGCCTGGCCGCCGAGGCCCGGCCCCTGGTCCAGGTCAACGGCCGCTGGGTGCAGGTGGACAAGGCCGACCTGGCGGCGGCGTCCAGTGCCCTGCGCGAGCGGTCCGGCCAGACCGAGATGTCGGGGGCGGCCATCGTCCGCCAGGCCGTGGGCCTCGGCGGGGGCGCGCTCGGCGGCCCCGTCGACGTGGCCGGCAGCGGTTGGGCGGTGGACATCGTCCGGGCCACCACGGTCAACCCGCCCGGGCCGGTCGCCGCCCCCCCCGGGTTCGGGGGCGAGCTGCGGGGCTACCAGGCCGACGCCGCCGGCTGGCTGGCGTTCCTCGACGGCAGCGGCCTCGGAGGCTGCCTGGCCATGGACATGGGGCTGGGCAAGACCCCGACGGTGCTGGCCCACATCCTGGCCAACCGGACCGACGGCCCCAGCCTGGTCATCTGCCCGCCGGCCGTGCTCGGCAACTGGGCCCGGGAGGCGGCTCGCTTCACCCCCGCCCTGCGGGTCGAGACCCACCACGGCGCCAACCGGGCCGGCGCCGGCTGCGTGGCCAGCGTCGCCGCCCGGGCCGACATCGTGCTGACCACCTACTCCACCGCCATGCGCGACGCTGATGCCCTGGCCGCGGTCGACTGGCACCGGGTGGTGGTCGACGAGGCCCAGGCCATCAAGAACCCAGCCAGCGACACGGCCCAGGCCCTGCGCCGCATCCCGGCGCGCCGCCGCCTGGCCATGACCGGCACCCCGGTGGAAAACGGCCTCGGCGACCTGTGGGCCATCCTCGACTTCACCAACCCCGGCCTGGTGGGCCCGCGCAACGACTTCATCGAGCAGCTGTCGCGCACCACCGACGGCGAGGCGGCGGGCGAGAAGGCCCTTCGCGCCCTGAACGGCCTCCTGGTGTACCGCCGGACAAAGGTGGAGCCGGCCATCGCCGCCGAGCTGTCGGGCAAGGTCGACATCCTCGACCACTGCACGATGACCCCCGAGCAGGTAGGCCTCTACCAGGCCATCGTCGACCGGCTGCTCGACGGCCCGCTGGCCGACGAGGAGTCCAACGCCCGACGGGCCCACGTACTGGCGGCCATCACCGCCCTCAAGCAGGTGTGCGACCACCCCGCCGCCTACCTGCGCGACGACAGCGGGCCGCTGGCCGGTCGCTCGGGCAAGCTCGAGCGCCTGGAGGAGATCGTCCGCAACGTCTTCACCGCCGGGGAGCGCATCCTCGTCTTCACCCACTTCGCCCGATGGGGGGAAAAGCTGGCCGCCTACCTGAGCGAACGCCTGGGCCAGCCCGTCGCCTGCTACCACGGAGGCCTGGCCCGGGGCCTCCGGGACCGGCTGGTCAGCGAGTTCCAGGAAGGCCGGGGCGCTGGTGCGCTGGTGCTGTCGCTGAAGGCCGGAGGGGCGGGCCTCAACCTGACGGCGGCCAGCCACGTGGTGCTCTACGACCGCTGGTGGAATCCCGCCGTCGAGGACCAGGCCCGCGACCGGGCGTGGCGGATCGGCCAGACCCGCACCGTCATGAGCCACCGCCTGGTCTGTCCGGGCACCGTCGACGAACGGGTCGAGGAGGTCGTCGCCGGCAAGCGCCACATCGCCGACCTGGTGCTGCCCGCCCGCAGCAGCCTGGGCGACATCGACCGCGACCAGCTGCGCGCCGCCCTCGGCCTCACCGACGAGGTCATGGTGGCCGACGAGCCCGGAGGCGAGGGCGAGACGGCCGAGGAGGCGGCATGAGCAAGCGGAGGCGCACCGGGTCGGGCCCGGCGGGGGGCCAGGTAGACGCCAACGCCTTCTGGAGCCGGCCGGCCAGGGAGAGGGGGGCAGGTGGGACCGAGCCGATCCGGGCCACCACCGACCCGTCGGCGGTGCCCCGCTCCCTCGGCGACCCGCCCCTGCCGGCCCGCCCCGGGATGGCCGGCGCCCACCTGGTGGCAGCCTACGAGGAGGCGGTGCGGGCGGCCAAGGCCCTGGCCGCGGTAAACGGCCTCCTGGCCCCGGAGGGGGACGGCGCCGGGGGGTGAGCGGCCGGCCCGGCTACCCCCGTGGTCACCACCGGCGCCGAGGGCTGGACCAGGCGGTCAGGTTGTGGTAAGAAGCTGGACAATGGCGACGAAGTGGGTCGTGGGCAGGGGGGTGATCGTGGCCGCGGTGGTCGGCGGTCTGGCGGTCGCCTCGGCCGGGATGGCGCGAGCCGCTCCTTCCCCCCAGGCCACCTTCGCCGCCCAGGGAGCCAAGATCCTGCGGCTGACGGCGGCGGTGCAGATGACCAAGGACCCGGCCCCGGCCCGGGCCTTCAGCGGGCCGGCGTCGATGTTGGCCGACCCGTCAGATCCTCACGTCATCGTGGCCGCCACCACCGAGCTGCGCAGCCGGATCTGCTACCTGACCCGCTCCACCGACGCCGGGCGCACCTGGCACATCCTGGCCGCCGTGCCCGCCCTCGCCAGCTACCAGTACTGCACCAACGGCAACGCCGGGGTGGCGGTGGCCAGCATCGCCTGGGGGAGCAACGCCACGCTCTACTACGCCCTGGAGGGCTACGGCAATGGCGAGGGGGGCCGGGCCGGCCACGCCAGCATCCTCCTGGCCCGCTCCACCGACCTGGGCGACTCGTGGTCCACCACCGTGGTGGACGACAACCGGGGCAGGACCGACGACCCGCCCACCGACACCGGGGTCCAGAGCCTGGCGGTGGACACCTCCGGGCCTAGGGACGTGGTCTACGTGGGCTTCACCCGGAGCTTCCCCATGGCCGCCAAGGGCTCCCCCGAGCAGAGTGGTGCCGTGGCCGTGGCCGTGTCCGCCGACGGGGGGCGGAGCTTCGGGGCGCCGGTCAACCTCGACGACTTCTCCCACGTCACCCAGACCATCGCCGGCCAGTCGTACCCGCTGCTGATGCAGGCCTTCTTCGGCGCCCCCTTCCTTGTGGCCCATGACGGCGTGGTGGTGGCCACCGCCAGTTCCCAGGTCCCCTCTGGGGTCAAGCTGCCCGGCACCAGCTACTTCGCCATGCCCCAGCTGGTGGCCCGCTCCACGGACCGGGGCCGCACCTGGACCGTCACTACCCTGGGCCCCCCCATCTTCACCGGCACAGGAGCCCAGACGGGCCTCGGCTGGACGCCGGAGGGCGGCCCGCACGGGACGTTCCTCGCCACCTACGCGGCCACCCCCCAGGACGCCGCCAGCTCCGGGGCGGCCAGCGTGGTGCTGCAGCGCTCCACCGACGCCGGCCTGACCTGGACCGACCCGGTGGTCCTCAACGACGACGACCCGACCCAGCAGTTCAGCAGCTTCTATCCCCAGCTCGGCGTGGCCCCCGACGGGCGGGCCGACGTCGTCTGGGAGGACACCCGCAACCAGGTCGACTACCACGTCGGGGTGTACTACACCTACTCGACCGACGGGGGCCTGACGTGGGCTCACAACGTCGAGGTGTCCGACCGGCCCGTCGACTTCGGCCTCGGGGTCAGCTTCAACTCCGACATCCGCCAGCCCCCGGGGGTGGCCTCGGCCAACCAGTACGCGGCGGTGGGCTGGGCCGACACCCGGCTCGGCAACGTCACCACCCAGAACCAGGACGACTTCGGCGCCGTCGCCCAGTTTAGCCCGGTGCCCACCTCGACCTCGGAGGTGGCGCCGATCCTGGCCGCCGCCTTCGGGGGCCTGGCCGCGGCCGGCGCCGTGCTGCTGGTCGTGCTCGCCATCGGCCGGCGCCGGGACCGGGTGGCGCCGGCGGCCGGGACCGGCGTGGCCACGGAGGTCGAAATGGGGGTCGAGTAGGTAGTGTCCAAGCGGAGCTGGGTGAGGGAGGGGTGGACGGGATGAGGCTTTCGGTCCGGGGCAGGCTCTCGGTAAGGCGCGGGGCGGCACTGGTCCTCGTCGCCGCCCTGGGCCCGGTCGTGGCGGCCAGCGGGGCGTGGGCCTGCGTGGGCATCGTCTCGCTCACCACCAGTGCCGCCACCGTGGCCCCCGGCGCCACCGTGACCGTCTACGGCAAGGAGTTCGCCCAGGGTGCCCCGGTGCTGATCCACCTGGACACGCCCAGCGGGGCGGTACTCGCCACCGTCCCGCCGCCGACCACCACCATGACCAGCCAGTTCACCGCCCAGGTGACGATCCCGGCCGGCACCAGCCCCGGATCCCACCTCCTGGTCGCCACCCAGGACGAGCACAACATGAACGGGGGCATCCCGGCCCGGGCCCAGATCTTCGTAGGGACCGCTCCGCTGGCTCCGGCCGCCCCGGCGTCCCGGCCGCCATCGGTGATCACCACCTCTGGCCCCGGCGCCGGATCCCTGGCCCTGATCGCCATGGGGGTGGCCGCCGCCGGTCTCACCGTGGTCGGCGCCTCCCTGGCCGTGGCCGGCCGGCGGCGGGAGGGGGCCCGGCCCGCCACCGGTCCGGCCCGGGGCTGAGCCGAAGGCCTCGCACACGACGAAAGGGGCAAGAGGATGGACCAGCCACCGGCGTGGGGACCGGCTGCGGGGCTCCCCCTCTACCAGCACCAGCCATCCGGCCTGCTGCTGCCCGCGGGCACGTACCTGGCGGGCACCGGCCGGCGGGTGGGGGCGTTCTTCCTGTCCATCGTCCTGTCGGTCGTGACCCTCGGCATCGGCTACGTCATATGGGGGGCGATCGTATGGGGCCGGGGGCAGACCCCCACCCTCCAGGTGCTGGGGATGCGCTGCTGGCGCCCCGAGAGCGCCCGGGTGGCCGGGTGGGGCTGGATGGCCCTCCGGGAGATCATCGGCCGGCTGGTCGAGGGCATCCTCAGCATCATCACCTCGTTGCTGTCGTTCATCCTGTTCCTGGCCCGACCCGACCACCGCAGCCTCCACGACATGGTGGCCGGCACGGTCGTCGTGTGGGACCCCGACAAGGTGCTGCACCGGGCCCGCTGAGCCGGCGCCGGCGCTGACCTTGCGGCCCACGACGTGGCCGGCGGGCCCGGCGCCGGGTCACCCGCACCGATATGATGTGGTCTCAGCCGTTCGTGAAAGCCAGATGGAGAAAGGGAGCAACCATGACCACCCGTGACCATGCCCCCGCCGGATCGCCGTGCTGGGCGGACCTGTTCACCTCCGACGTCGCCGGAAGCCGCCGCTTCTACGCCGGCTTGTTCGGGTGGCAGGCAAACGAGCCCCAGGCGGAATTCGGTGGCTACTTCACGTTCTCCCGCCACGGGGTACCCGTGTCGGGGGCCATGGGTGACATGGGCGACGTCAAGGCCACCGACAGCTGGCAGATCTACCTCGCCGCCGGCGACGTGGCCAAGACCGTCGAGGCCGCCGAGGCCGGCGGCGCCCGTGTCATCTCGCCGGCGATGGCCGTGGCCGACCTCGGTACCCAGGCCATCCTGGTCGACCCGACCGGCGCCCAGGTGGGCGCCTGGCAGGCGGACACCTTCGCCGGCTTCACCACCCTCGGCGAGCACGGGGCCCCCAGCTGGTTCGAGCTGCACACCCGGGACTACGCCAGGGCCATCGCCTTTTACCCTTCGGTGTTCGGCCTGGACACCGCCACGCTGTCCGACAGCGACGATTTCCGCTACACCACGCTGTGCCCGCCGGGCGGTGGCGAGGTGGCAGGGATCATGGACGCAGGCGGCTTCATGCCCGAGGGCGCGGCGTCGCACTGGGAGGTCTACTGGGAGGTCGACGACGTCGACACCTCGGTGGCTACCCTTGAGTCCCTCGGCGGCTCCGTCGTGGTCCCGGCCGAGGACACGCCCTACGGCCGGATCGCCAAGGTGGCCGACCCGGCCGGCGCCCACTTCAGGCTGCGCAGCGGCCCGTCGTCGAGCTGACCCTCGGGCCATGCTGATCTCGACCATGAACGACCTGCCCGGCTACGAGGTCACCGAGGTCCTGGGGGAGGTGTTCGGCCTCACCGTGAGAAGCCGCAACGTGGGCTCCCAGATCGGGGCCGGTCTCAAGTCCCTGGCCGGCGGCGAGCTCAAGGGCATGACCAAGAACCTGATCTCCAGCCGCCACGAGGTGACGGAGCGCATGGTGCAGGAGGCCGAGGCCAAGGGGGGCGACGCCGTGGTGGCCATGCGCTTCGACACCTCCGAGATGGGAGCCAACTGGACCGAGATCTGCGCCTACGGCACCGCGGTGCGGACCCGCAAGCTCTAGCCCCGCCGGCGGGCCCGAGGCCAGAATATTAGGTGGGCCATAGGAGATCTCTTAGGTAGTCCTGACTTTGGGTAGGCTGGAGGGGTGGTCGCCACCTTCGTCATCTTCCTCCGGGAGGGGATCGAGGCCAGCATGATCGTGGCCATCCTGCTGGCCTACCTGGACAGGGCCGGCCGGCGGGACCACTTCGGCGACGTCCTGGCCGGCGTGGCGGCAGCCATGGCCCTGGTGCTGGTGGGCGGGGTGGCGGTGTACCTGACCCTGAAGACCTATGCCGGGTCACGCACGCAGACCATCTTCGAGACGGCCACCTTCCTGGTCGCCGCCGTGGTCCTCACCTACATGACGTTCTGGATGCGCAACCACTCGCGCCACCTGTCGTCGGATCTGCGAGCCCGGGCGGACGCGGCGTTGAGCGGCCGGGCCCGCTGGGGCCTCGGCCTGCTCGGCTTCCAGGCGGTGGGGCGGGAGGGACTGGAGACCACGGTGTTCACCCTGGCCATCGTCTTCGCCTCGTCGTCCAAGGGGGTCGTCGCCGGCGGCGTCGCCGGGCTGGCGGTGTCCATGGTCGGGGCCTGGGTCATCTACCACCTTGGGAAACGCATCAACATGGGGCTGTTCTTCAAGGTGGTGGGGG
>JBOGGP010000041.1:0-13391 GCA_050744105.1 Acidimicrobiales bacterium | reverse complement strand
TGGTGCCCCGGCCCGGGTTGGCGGGGCCGGGCCGGCGCCGGCGAGCGCCACCGGCCCGGCGGCCGGTGCCCCTGCCCCCCGCCACGTTCGAGGAGTCGTCCGAGGCCGCCGGTCATCTGGTTCGCACGCCCGGGGCGTTGCTGCTGGTGGACGGGTACAACGCCAGCTTCCATCGCTGGCCCGAGCTGGGCATCGACGAGCAGCGGGACCGGCTGGTGGCCGCCCTGGCCGAGCTCTCGGCCCGGTCCGGCATAGCCGTGGAGGTGATCTTCGACGGCCCCGAAGGCGAGGTCCTGCCCCCCCGGGCGGGGACGGCGCGGCGGCCTGTGCTCGTCGTCTTCTCGCCCACCGGGATCGAGGCTGACCGGATCATCGTCGAGCGGGTGGCCGCTGTCAGTCCGGACCGGCCGGTGATCGTGGCCACCAGCGACCGCCGCGTCCGCGACCAGGTGCGGGCCCAGGGGGCCAACTTGCTGACCTCACCGCAGCTCCTCGAGCTACTCGGCCGGCGGGGCGGCCGCCTGGGCAGAGGCGAGTGAGAGTTGCCAAAATGGTACGTTGTCAAGGGCTAGGCTCGAGAGTCGGGCCGGTCGCGCCGGGGGGCGCCTGTGCAACGTCTCCACTTCGTCGGATTCAGCGCTGGGGGGGAAGGTCTCCTGCTGGCCACCCAGGAGGGATCTGAGCGCGCCACCTTCGTGATCGCGCTGGACGACGAGATGTTGGGGCGCATCGAGGACCTGCGGGCGGGACGGGCCGAGGAGGCGGGGATCCCGGCCCCGCCCGGGCTGTCCCCGGCTCTTCGGTACCCGGCTCAAAATCGCACCACCTCCAGCACCCTCAGCCCGAGGGAGATGCAGGCCCGCTTGCGGGCCGGTCGTACCATCGCCGATGTCGCCGGCGAAGCCGGGGTCGACGTGGAGTGGGTTGAGAGGTTCGCCGCCCCCATCCTGGCTGAGCAGGCGGCGGCCGTGGTGCGGGCCACCCAGCTGACATTCTCCACGCCGCGCAAGGGCAATTCCACCTGCGCCCTGGGCGAGGCGGTGTCGCGCCGTCTGGCCGAGCGCAGCGTGCGCCTGCCGGCCGACGAGCTGGACGCCGGCTGGAGCGCATACCACTACCACGGAGGGGAGTGGGTGGTCCGCTTTTCCTACCGGTGGCGCCGGCGGCTGTGGGAGGCCGAGTGGCTGGCCGACCTGTCGGGCGAGCGCTTGAGCGCCCGCAACCGCCTGGCCGCCGACCTGGCCTTTGTGGACCGGCCAACCGGGGACCGGGCGTTGTCGGACGCCGGGCCCGTCCGCGGCGTGGCGGGCGGGGTCGAGCGGAGCGGGCGCCACGCCCCGAAAGAGCAGCAGGAGAGGTCCGCGCCGGGACAGGCTCCGAGGCGGCCAAGCCCGCCGGCGACGCGCCGGGGAGGAGCGGCCGCAAGTCCCCACGTCGCCCCGGCCAAGCCGGCCGCCGGCCGCCGGCGCCGTGCCGGCCCGGCGCGCTCCGGCTCCTCTCGGCGCTCCGGGGCGCCGGCAGCCCCGTCCGTCAACGAGCCGACGGCCAGCAAGGCGCCGGCCAGCAAGGCTCCGGCCCAGAAGGCTCCGGCCCAGAGGGCGCCGGCCAGCAAGGCTCCGGCCAGCAAGGCTCCGGCCAGCAAGGCGCCGGCCCAGAGGGCGCCGGCCAGCAAGGCTCCGGCCAGCAAGGCGCCGGCCCAGAGGGCTCCGGCCAGCAAGGCTCCGGCCAGCAAGGCTCCGGCCAGCAAGGCTCCGGCCAGCAAGGCGCCGGCCCAGAGGGCTCCGGCCAGCAAGGCTCCGGCCCAGAGGGCGCCGGCCAGCAAGGCGCCGGCCAGCAAGGCTCCGGCCAGCAAGGCTCCGGCCCAGAAGGCTCCGGCCCAGAGGGCGCCGGCCAGCAAGGCTCCGGCCAGCAAGGCTCCGGCCAGCAAGGCGCCGGCCCAGAGGGCGCCGGCCGGCAAGGCGCCGGCCAGCAAGGCTCCGGCCCAGAGGGCGCCGGCCAGCAAGGCGCCGGCCAGCAAGGCTCCGGCCCAGAGGGCGCCGGCCAGCAAGGCTCCGGCCAGCAAGGCTCCGGCCCAGAGGGCTCCGGCCAGCAAGGCTCCGGCCAGCAAGGCTCCGGCCACCAAGGCTCCGGCCACCAAGGCTCCGGCCACCAAGGCTCCGGCCCACGAGGCTCCGGCCCACGAGGCTCCGGGCAAGAAGGCTCAGGGCAAGAAGGCGCCGGCCCACGAGGCTCCGGCCCACGAGGCTCCGGCCCACGAGGCTCCGGCCCACGAGGCTCCGGCCCACGAGGCTCCGGTGGCGGTCAGGACGGCCGAGGAGGTACCGGCCAACCCGGCTGCGGCCACGGTCACTCCCCTGGTGGTGGCGTCACAGGAGGAGGAGCTCAAGGTGACCGGGCAGCCTCCGGAGGGAGCGAGGGAGACCCCCTCGCCGACTTCGCCGGCGCCGGCCCCGGCCCAGGAGGCGGCCATCGCCGGCGAGCCCACACCCGAGCCGGCCGCCGAGGGGACGGTCCCCGGCACGGACAACGGCCCGGCCGCCGAGGGGACGGTCCCCGGCACGGACAACGGCCCGGCCGGCGACAACGGCCCGGCGGGCGACAACGGCCCGGCCGGCGACAACGGCCCGGCCGGCGACAACGGCCCGGCCGGCGACAACGGCCCGGCCGGCCAGGACGAGGACGCCGCCGCGGCCACGCCGACCCAGCCACATCCGGCCGTGCTCGTGCCCGTCGAGGCGACCGACCGCCGGGCCGTCGATGTTGCCCGGGCCTCGCCGGAGGATGCCTCCGACCTACCCGCCTCCGACCACCGCCCGCCGGCGCGGATCCTGCTGCGTTCCCGCATCGCCGCCCGGGAGGTGGCGGCCCGGCGGGCCATCGGGACGGCCGGCAACGGCGCCCGGCCGGCGCCGACCCGGCGCCGGCCACTACGGGCAGCACGGATTCCCGGGCTGCCCGAGGACGACGCCGGGGAGCCGGCCAGGGTGATCGCACCAGGTCCGGGACCCGCCGAAGCCCCTTGACGGGCCCGACCCCTGCGAGCCGAGCGCCAGGTTGGCCCTGGCGAAGAGGGACGGCAGCCGGGCCCGGGCTCAAACGGCGCCGGCCGGGGCCGACAGGATGGACAGGGTGCCGGTGGCGGGGACCACCAGGCGGGCGAGGGCCGGCTGTGGCGCGACCGGCGCCCGGGGTCGGGGGGCCGGCTCGACCGGGACTCCTGAGATCCAGATCACCGGGCCCCGGACCGCCGTTGCCGGCGACCGGGCCGAGGTGCGCAGCGTCGCCCTCGAAGCCCCCCTGCCGGCCGAGCGGCGCGCCCGCCCCGGCCGGCAAAGCTGGCAGGCTGGGGCCCGGCGCCACCCCGGTAGCCGTCCCCTCCCCCTTCTCCACATTTCCCCAGCCGAGACGTGCGCCACATCCTGGTCACCAACGACTTTCCCCCCAAGGTCGGCGGCATCCAGTCGTACCTCTGGGAGCTGTGGCGCCGGCTGCCGCCCGGCGACGTCACCGTGCTCACGTCGCCCCATGCCGGCGCCGCCGCATTCGACGCCGCCGCCCCCTTCCGTATCGAGCGGGTCAGCGAGCCGGTCCTGCTGCCCACCCCCATGCTGGCCCGGAGGATATCCAGGTTGTGCGCCGAGGTCGGGGCGCGGGCGGCGGTGATCGACCCGGCGTTCCCTCTGGGCCTGGTCGGTCCCGCCCTCGACGTGCCCTACGCCGCCGTCCTCCACGGCGCCGAGGTGGCCGTGCCCGGGCGCCTTCCGGGCACCCGCCAGCTCCTCGCCCGGGCGGTGCGGGGAGCGACCCTGCTCATCGCCAGCGGCCGCTACCCCGAGGCGGAGGCTCGCCGTCTGCTGGGCGCCAACCTGCCGCCCGTCGTGCAGATCCCGCCGGGTGTGGACACCACCAGGTTTGCACCGCTGGCGGCGATAGACCGGCATGCCCAGCGCAGGCGGCTGGGCCTTCCGGCCGCCGGTCCGTTGGTCCTCAGCGTCAGCCGGCTGGTGCCGCGCAAGGGCATGGACACCCTCATCGACGCCGCCGCCATCCTCCGGCCCTCCCATCCGGACCTGGTGGTCGCCATCGCCGGCGGTGGGCGGGACCGAAGCCGTCTGGAGCACCGCATCAGGCGCCTGGGCGCGCCGGCTCGGCTGCTCGGGCGGGTGGCCGGCGCCGACCTGCCGGCCCTGTTCGCCTGTGCCGACGTCTTTTCCATGTCTTGCCGGACCCGGTGGGGGGGGATGGAGCAGGAGGGGTTCGGCATCGTCTTCCTGGAGGCGGCGGCCGCCGGGGTGGCGTCGGTCGCCGGCGACAGCGGCGGTGCCGCAGAGGCCGTGGTCCACGAGGAGACGGGCCTGGTACTGGCCCGCCCCGAGGACCCGGCCGAGCTGGCCGCCGCCGTCGCCCGGCTGGTCGACGACCCCGGCCTGGCCAGCCGCTTCGGCCAGGCCGCCCGCCGGCGAGCCGAGACGGAGTACGCCTACCAGCTCATGGTGGCCCGGCTGGGCGACGCCATCGCCAAGATAGCCGGCTGACCGGCTGGGCCTTTTCGATGCGGGCTCGGAGCCCGCCCGCTACGTTGCCCTGCGTGGAGGATTCGGTCGTGGAGCGGATGACCATCCTCGCCAGCCCGGAGCGCTGCTTCGCCGTCCTGGTCGACTTCGACAGCTACCCGCAGTGGGCGGCAGACATCAAGTCGGTGGCGGTCGAGGAGCGCGACGGGCTGGATCGGGCCACGGTGGTCAGGTTTCGTGCCGCCGCCTTCGGACGCAGCACGTCCTACACGCTGCGCTACGACTACCGCGATGCGCCCCGCCAGCTGTCGTGGACCCAGGTCGCCGGCGACCTCACCCGGCGGCTCGACGGTTTGTACCGGATCGAGCCGGCAGACGCGGGCTGCGCCGACGTGGCCTACCAGCTGGTGGTCGAGTTGAAGGTGCCCCTGCCGGGCTTCGTCAAGCGGCGGGCCGAGGAGCGCATCACGGGCACCGCCCTGGGCGAGCTCAGGGCCCGCGTCGAGGGCAGGGGGATACCAGGCGGCCGGGAGGAGCCATGAGCCCGCCGGCGGCCCGGGCCAACGTCGGGCTCGACATCGGTGGCACCAAGGTCCTGGCCGTGGCCCTGGGACCCGCCGGCGACGTGGTGGCGGAGGCCAGGATCCCCACCGCCGGTGCCGGTGCCGGTTTCCTCGACGACGTCGTGGCACTGGTGGGCCAGGTGGCCGGGGACGGGCCGGGCGGGCCGGAGGCCGTCGCCTCGCTGGGCGTGGGGGTGCCGGGCATCGTCGACGCCGCCGGCAACCTGCTCGTCGCCCCCAACCTGCCCGGCCTGGTCGCCGCCGACCTGGGCGGCCAGCTGGCCCGCCGGTTGCCGGCGACGTCGGTGTGGATCGGCAACGACGCCACCTGCGCCGGCTGGGCCGAGCACCGCCTGGGTGCCGGCCGGGGTTGCGACGACGTGCTCACGGTGACGCTGGGCACCGGGATCGGAGGGGGCATCGTGGCCAGCGGGCGCCTGGTGCAGGGAGCGAACCGCTTTGCCGGCGAGATCGGCCACATGGTGGTGGACCCCGGCGGCGACCCGTGCCCGTGCGGGCGGCGGGGATGCTGGGAGCGGGTGGCCTCGGGTAGCGGGCTCGGGCGCCTGGGCCGCCGGCGGGCGGCGGCGGGGCGTGCCCCTGCCCTGGTCGCTCTCACCGGGGGCGACGTCGATGCCATCTCGGGGGAGCACGTGATCGCTGCCGCCACCGGCGGCGATGGCGACGCCACCGAGCTGATGGGGGAGTACTCCTGGTGGCTGGCCGTGGGCCTGGCCAACCTGGCCAACATCCTCGATCCCGGCCTGGTGGTCGTGGCCGGCGGCCTCAGCGCGGCCGCGGACCTCTTCCTCGACTCCACCCGTGAGGCCTTCGCCACCATGGTCGAGGGTCACCACCTGCGGAAGGGCCTGGAGCTGCGGGCCGCCCTCCTGGGGGAGCACGGCGGTGCCATCGGCGCCGGACTGTTCGCCGCCGAGCTGGCCGCCACCGTCCGGGCCTCTAGAGCCGCGCCGTAGCCGGGCCTAGCCAGAGCCGGTCGGCGCGGCGACGGTCGCTGGGACCCGGCGGACGACCAGGTCCCCGACGGCCACCTTGGCCGTGAGGGCCGTCCCCACCGAGCCGGGTGGGGACGATCGCCCAGGCCTGGCCTTGGGCCACTGTTGTGCACCAAGGTACGGCTAAGGGGTACCGCAGTGCACAACAAGCATCCTGGTCGGTCCGATGGCGACCATATCGGCCTGCCTCAGCGCCGATCGCCGCGGTCCGCCAGTCCTGGTTCGACGGCGCCGGCCGGAAGCCTTCGACTGGGGAACGCCTTCGACTGGGCACGCAGTATCTTTCCGGTCACTCAGGTGGGATCATGGCTCAATGCCGATCCCACCGGCCCCCCCGCCGGACGACCAGGAGCTCATGGACCGGCGGGGCCGGAGGCGGCGAGGCCGAGCCAGGCACCACCGCGGGGAGGTGGGGAGCCTTCGCCGCAGTGCCGACGACCGGCTGGTGGCCGGCGTTGCCGGTGGCGTGGCCGCCCGGATGGGCATGGATCCCACTGCCCTGCGCATCGGCCTGGTGCTCCTGACCGTCTTCGGCGGGATCGGGGCCGGCGCCTACCTGCTGGCCTGGCTGCTGGTGCCTGGCGAGGGAGACCAGGAGCCCCTAGGCCGGCGGGCGGTGGCCGACCTGCCCGGCCTCGGCTTGGCCGTCGCCGTGTTCACCGTGGCCGCCGGGCTGGTCCTGGCCGCCCACGCCGCCGGCCTCGGGGGGGCGATCGGGGTGTTGTGGCCGGTCGGGTTCACCGCGGCCGGCGCCGTCCTGGTGTGGCGCAACGCGGTGGGCCCCGACCGCGAGGTCCTGCGCCGCCTGGCCGGTCACGTCGGGCTGGTCGACGAAGGCAACAGGCGGGGACGGGCCACCGTCGTGCGGGTGGTAGCGGGGGTGGGCCTCGTCGCCGCCGGCATCGGCGGCCTGTTTGGGGTGGCCCGGCGGGTGCCGGCGTCGCCCGGACTGGTCGCCGCCGCCCTCGCTGTTATCGCCGGCTTCGTGATCGTGTTCGGACCTTGGTGGCTGCGGGTGGGCCGGGACCTGGCCGCGGAACGCCGCGAGAGGGTCCGCTCGGAGGAGCGAGCCGACCTGGCCGCCCACCTCCACGACTCGGTGCTCCAGACACTGGCACTCATCCAGCGGTCGTCGGCCAATCCACGGGAGGTCACCCGCCTGGCCCGGGCCCAGGAGCGTGAGTTGAGAGCCTGGCTGTTCGAAGGCGGCCCCGGCCGCTGGCGGGGCCAGCCCGGCGACAGGGGGGAAGGCAAGGACCCCGCCGTCACTGTGGCCGGCGGCATCGAGCGCATCGAGCGGGACGTGGAGCTGGCCTACGGCGTGGCCGTCGAAGCGGTGGTGGTGGGGGAGGCCGATCTGGACGACGACCTGCGGTCCCTGCTGGGGGCAACGCGGGAGGCGGTGGTCAACGCCGCCAAATGGTCGGGGTCCGACGTGGTGTCGTTGTTTGCCGAGATCGAGGCCCAGCGGGTCTCGGTGTTCGTGCGGGACCGGGGCGTGGGTTTCGAGATGGATGCGGTGGCGCCGGACCGCCGGGGGATCCGGGAGTCGATCCTCGGTCGGGTGGAACGCCGCGGGGGCAAGGCCGTCGTGCGCGCCACGGCGGGCGCGGGTACCGAGGTGGAGCTGGTGATGCCGCGCCGACCGGTGTAATGGCCCGGCCACGGGTGTTCCTGGTCGACGACCACCACCTGTTCCGCAGCGGGGTCAAGGCTGAGCTCGGCGTGGAGGTGGAGCTGGTCGGAGAGGCCGACGAGGTCGACGCTGCCGTCGAGCTGATCTCCGAGCGCCGGCCCGACGTCGTCCTCCTCGACGTCCACCTGCCCGCCGGAGGGGGACGGGCGGTGATCGAAGGGGTACTCCCGGTCCATCCGGCGGTGCGCTTCCTTGCCCTGTCTGTCTCCGACGCCGCCGAGGACGTGATCGGGGTCATCCGGGCCGGGGCCCGGGGGTACGTGACCAAGACGATCTCCGGGCGGGAGCTGACCGATGCCATCGTCCGGGTGGCCGGCGGCGATGCCGTGTTCTCCCCCCGCCTGGCCGGGTTCGTCCTCGACGCATTTGCCGCGGGTGCCCTGCCCGGAGAGCCGATGGTCGCCCTCGACCCCGAGCTCGACCAGCTCACGCCGCGCGAGCGCGAGGTGCTGCGCCTGATCGCCCGGGGGTACGCCTACAAGGAGATCGCCCACCGCCTGGCCGTCTCGGCAAAGACGGTAGAGAGCCACGTCTCGGCCGTGCTGCGCAAGCTGCAGCTCTCCAGCCGGCACCAACTCACCAGGTGGGCGGCCGAGCGACGGATGCTCTGAGGGGCTCGGATGCTCTGAGGGGCTTGGGAGCTCTGAGGGGCTTGGGAGCTCTGAGGGGCTCGGGTGCTCGGCCGAGCGACAGATGCTCTGAGGGGGCCTTGCATACCACTTGCCATCCCAGAGTAGTATGTTGACAGCGTGGCTACCGAACAGATCGCCGTCCGACTTCCCGAGGAGCTCCTGGCTGAGCTCGACACGCTCGTCGCCAGGGGTGAATACGCCAGCAGAGCAGCTGCAGTGCGAGCCGGGGTCGAAGTCATCACGTCGCTCGCGCACCGTCGCCAGACCGACGGAGCCATCATCGACGGCTACCGCCGCATTCCGACGACCGCGACCGACCACGAAGCTGCCGTCGCCTCGCTACGCGAAGCCATCGCCGAGGAACCATGGTGAGCGAGCCTCGCCGCGGAGAGGTGTGGTGGGGCGAGATCGAGGACTTGGGTCGCCGGCCCTTCCTGGTCATGACCCGATCAGCGGCCATCCCGGTGCTCAAAGGTGTGCTTGCCGCCCCGGTCACCCGCACGGTCAGGCATATTCCCACGGAGGTCTCGCTCGGCCCTGACGATGGGATGCCTTCGGAGTGCGCCGCAAGCTTCGACAACCTGCGTGTCGTACCGAAGGCCTACCTCGTCGAGCGCATCTGCACGCTGGGTTCCGCGCAGCTGGTCGAGGCGTGCACGGCGCTGCGAACCGCCGTCGACTGCTGATCCTGCTCTCGGTACCAGACACGGTGGCGGGACGGATTTGGGAACGGTTCGTCAAGTACCCTGGGGCTCGTGGAGTTCCGACGGATCAACGGGCTGCCCCCTTACGTCTTCTCCATCATCAACCAGCTGCGCGACGAGGCTCGACACGCGGGTCGCGACGTGATCGACCTGGGCTTCGGCAATCCGGACATCCCGAGCCCCGACATCGCCGTGGAAAAGCTGGCCGAGGCCGCCCGCAACCCCCGCAACCACCGCTACTCGGCTTCGAGGGGAATCCCCAAGCTGCGCCTGGCGGTGGCCAACCTCTACCTGCGCCGTTTCGGCGTCGAGCTCGACCCCGACGGGGAGGTGGTCACCGCCATCGGGGCCAAGGAGGGCCTGTCCCACCTCATGTGGACCCTGGTTGGGCCGGGGGACACGGCCCTGGTCCCCACGCCCAGCTATCCGATCCACATCTACGCCCCACTCTTTGCCGGTGCCGACGTCCAGCAGGTCCGGCTCGGCCCGGAGGAGGACTTCTTCGCCAACCTGGTCGAGAGCTGGGAGTCGACCTGGCCTCGCCCCCGGGTGATCGTCTTCTCGTTCCCGCACAACCCGACCACCGAGTGCGTCGACCTGGCCTGGATGCAGCGCATAGTGGACTTCGCCCGGGAGCACGACGTGGTCCTGGTCCACGACTTCGCCTACTCCGACACCGCCTTCGACGGCTTCGTCCCCCCGTCGATCCTGGAGGTGCCCGGCGCCAAGGACGTTGCCGTCGAGCTCTACACCCTCACCAAGAGTTTTTCCATGGCCGGCTGGCGGGTGGCCTTCCTGGTGGGCAACCAGGAGATCGTCCAGGCCCTGACCAAGCTGAAGAGCTACCTCGACTACGGCACGTTCCAGCCCATCCAGATCGCGGCGATCGTGACCATGAACGACGCTCCCGACTACCCCAAGGAGGTGAACGAGATCTACCAGTCCCGCCGCGACGTCCTATGCGACGGCCTGAGCCGGGCCGGCTGGGACGTCGAGCGCCCCCGGGGGACCATGTTCGTGTGGGCGCCGGTGCCCGAGCCGTACCGGGAGATGGGGTCGCTGGAGTTCTGCAAGTTCCTGGTCACCGAGGCCGGAGTGGCCACCTCGCCCGGGGTGGGGTTCGGGCGGGGCGGTGAGGGGTTCGTGCGCTTCGCCCTCATCGAGAACGAGCAGCGCATCGGCCAGGGAGTACGCAGCCTGCGCCGGGCCCTGACCAAGCTGGGCTGAGTCGTCCCCGTCAGGGCCGCCCGGGGCGGGCTGCCCGGGTTGGTCCCGGCGCTTGTAACCTCGTAGAAACCCGGCGTTCATCCGGTTGGCTTAGGGTTGTGGGGGTCATGCCCATCTTTGTCGTGCGAGTCTGGGTGCCGGACCGCCCCGGGGCGCTCGGCGCCGTGGCCAGCCGGATCGGCGCCGTGCGGGGCGACCTGGTCGGCATCGACATCCTGGAGCGGGGCGGCGGCCGGGCCATCGACGAGCTGGTCGTCGAGCTGCCCAGCGCCGATCTGGTGCCCCTCCTGGTCCGGGAGGTGGACCAGGTCGACGGGGTCGACGTCGAGGACGTCCGGCCGGCGGTGGATGTCCTGGTCGACCCCCGCCTCGACGCCCTGGAGACGGCGGCCCGCCTGGTGGAGAAGCCCGACGTGCCGGCGCTGCTGGCCGGCCTGGCCGAGCGCAGCGCTCGGGACCTGGAGGCAGACTGGGCCGCGGTCGTGGACGTCGTTGCCCCCACGCCGGTGGTGTCGGTGGGATCGGTGCCACCGGCGCCCTGGCTGGCGGCGTTCATAGCCGGGAGCCGGGCCGGGCGGGGCCGCGCCGAGCAGGACGGGCGGGACGTGGGTCAGGCTGCCGGCCGGTCTGACCGAGCTGGGGCAGATCACCTGGTGGGCGGCCCCGACGACGTGGCCTGGGCGGACATGGACGGTGCCGCCCTGGTGTTGGTGCTCGGGCGCCAGGGGCGCCCCTTCCGGGCCCGCGAGAGGCGGCAGCTGGCCGCGTTGTGCCGGATCGCCGACAACCGCTGGGTGGAGCTGGTGACGCGGGCGTCCCGGTCGCTGCATCCCAGTGCTGCAACCTGACACGCCTTTGATCCCACACGGTCCTGGCCCTGCGCCGGGCCGATGTGGCCCCGGCGCGACACCTGGGCGCCTTGCAATGTTTGGTTGACCCCCACGAACCCGGGACTTACCCTTTGCAGTGGTTGTTCCAATCCCACCATTTGCTGTGGTTCAGAGCAAAGGGCCGGGGCGATGGGACGCAGCCAGGCATGGCGGGGCGAAGATGGGTGCTGGCCACGGCGTTGGCCGCAGTCGGGGTGGTGGTTGGGCCACAGGACGCCGACCAGATGGGAGGAATGCCCTTCATACGGCCTGGAGAAGTGGCGGACCTCCGAGAGGAGATCCCTAGCGCGGCCCCCCCGTCGAAGGGGCGGGGACGTAGGGGGCCGGCGCCAGGGTTGAAAACCGCCGAGGGGGCAGCTTCGGCGGCTGCAGAGAGGTTACCCGGCCCGGGCGGCTCGGAAACCCAATTTTGACCAAAAGTTGCCCTGGGCAGGGAGAGTCTTAGAGCGGGATGAACCTTGGGGTCGTCGCCGCCGGCTCGGGCTGGGTTGTCCACAGCCAAGTCACAGCCAAGAGGGACTGTCGGTCCACAGAGGCGCCGTCGTAACGTCAGCGGCGCCGGCCGAAAGGCCTTGCGCGGCTGTAGTTACGGTGCTGTAGTTACGGGGTACGCTGGAGAGCCCCCTCGGGTAGGCCCCCGGTCGGTGGTCCCAGCCCTACGGCCGACCTTGGAAACGCCCTTCTAGAGAAGCGAGGAACGCGACGATGGCCATGGCTCCCGAGCGCACGGGTATCGGCATCGGCCGGCACTTCACCACCGAGGGTGAGGATGCCTACGCCACGGTGACCTGGGAGCGCAGGGACGCCCGGATCAGCCACTGGGCCACCGGGGCGGTGGCCTTCGAGCAGCCGGGCGTCGAGGTTCCCTCGACGTGGAGCGTCAACGCCACCAACATCCTGGCCCAGAAGTACTTCCGGGGCACCATGGGCAGCCCGGAGCGGGAGTGGTCGCTCCGGCAGGTGGTCGACCGGGTGGTGGACACCATCGCCGGGTGGGGGGCCAAGGACGGCTACTTCGTGGACGAGGCCGAGGCCCGGTCGTTCGCCGACGAGCTCAAGTACCTGATCGTCCACCAGCGGGCCGCCTTCAACTCGCCGGTGTGGTTCAACATCGGCGTGCCGGGCGTGCCGAGGCAGGCCTCCGCCTGTTTCATCCTGTCTGTCGACGACTCGATGGACTCCATCCTCAACTGGTACCGGGAGGAGGGGACCATCTTCAAGGGAGGTTCAGGGGCAGGGGTCAACCTTTCCCGGATCCGCTCCTCACAGGAGGGGCTTCGCGGTGGGGGGACGGCCTCGGGGCCGGTGAGCTTCATGCGGGGGGCCGACGCCTCGGCCGGGACCATCAAGTCCGGGGGCAAGACGCGGCGGGCGGCCAAGATGGTCATCCTCGACGTCGACCACCCCGACATCGAGGACTTCGTCTGGTGCAAGGCCATCGAGGAGCGCAAGGCCCGCGCCCTGCGCGACGCCGGCTTCGACATGGATCTGGACGGCAAGGACAGCCACTCGATCCAGTACCAGAACGCCAACAACTCGGTCAGGGTCACCGACGAGTTCATGGAGGCCGTGGTATCCGGCGCCGACTGGCACCTGCGGGCGGTGACCACCGGCGAGGTGGTCAGGACGGTGCCGGCCCGGAGCCTGTTTCGCCAGATCGCCAAGGCGGCCTGGGAGTGCGCCGACCCGGGGATGCAGTTCGACACCACGATCAACACCTGGCACACGGCGGCGGCCACCGGGCGGATCAACGGCAGCAACCCGTGCTTCACCGGCGACGCCCTCGTCCACACCGACAAGGGCCTTGTCTGCTTCGGAGAGCTGCTCGCCAGGGCCAACCTGGGAGAGGCCTTCGGCGTGTACACCCACGACGCCACCCACGCCGGCGACCCCGCCGAGCGCGTCGAGCTGACCCGGCCCGACGCGTACATGGTCACCGGTTGGAACGACGTGGTGCGCCTGCGCTTCGACAACGGCATGGAGATCCGCTGCACCCCCGGCCACCCCCTGTTCACCACCAACCGCGGCTGGGTGGAGGCCCGAGCCCTTGGCCCCGACGACCGGGTCAAGACGCTCGACGTCAGTGCCGTCGCCGTCGGCGCCGACCTTCGCCTGCCTGTGGCGACGGTCGCCGATGCCCAGCGCCGGC
>JBOGGP010000040.1:0-13768 GCA_050744105.1 Acidimicrobiales bacterium | reverse complement strand
GTCGGCCTCGAGCGCCGCCGAGACGGCGGCGGTGGGCACGGTGGTCGGCGGAGGCACGGTGGTCGGCGGAGGCACGGTGGTCGGCGCGCTGCCGTGCCTGGTGGACTGGCCGGTGCGGGTCTTGGGGCCGGTGGTGGCCGGCCGGGTGCTGGTGGTACGGGCGTCGGTCATCCTCGCCGGCGGGTGGACGGCCACGGCCACCCCGAGGGCGAGGACCACGGCGCCGGCCAGGGCCGAGGCTCCGACCACCAGGCGACCACTCACGGCCCGTGACTCTAACTGGGCAGGTCGGCTCGGGACCCGCATGTGGACGGCGGCTCCGAGCCCGCTCCAGGGGCGGTAGCTTGGCGGCATCACGTCTCCGCCCACGACTACCCCTACCCCCGACCCCGGCGACACGGCGGAGCGACGTCCGGAAAGCGAGCCTACCACCACATGTCAGACGTAAGCCTCTCAGATGTCACCGAAGCCATCCACGCCGGCCCGGCGGGGCCGAGGTCGTACGGTACCTTCGACGAGGAGGGCAACTACCAACCCCTCCAGGTCGTCGACAACGACCTGGCCGGCATGTCCCTGGAGGATGCCATCGCCGGGACAATCGTGATGTTCGACGACGGCGACATCGTGCGGGGCGAGGTGGTCAAGGTGGACAAGGACGAGGTGCTGCTCGACATCGGCTTCAAGTCGGAGGGCGTCATCCCCGCCCGTGAGCTGTCGATCCGCCACGACGTGGACCCCCACGAGATCGTCTCGCTGGGCGACCGCATCGAAGCCCTCGTACTCCAGAAGGAGGACAAGGAGGGCCGGCTGATCCTGTCCAAGAAGCGGGCGCAGTACGAGCGGGCCTGGGGGACCATCGAGTCGGTCAAGGAGCGCGATGGGGTTGTGTCCGGCCCGGTCATCGAGGTGGTCAAGGGCGGCCTCATCCTCGACATCGGCCTCCGGGGGTTCCTGCCCGCCTCCCTGGTGGAGCTGCGCCGGGTGCGGGACCTGCTGCCCTATGTCGGGCGCAAGCTCGAGGCCAAGATCATCGAGCTGGACAAAAACCGCAACAACGTGGTCCTCTCCCGCCGGGCGTGGCTCGAGGAGACCCAGAAGGAGCAGCGCGACGAGTTCCTCACCCATCTGAAGCCCGGGGAGGTGCGCCACGGGGTGGTGTCGTCGGTCGTCAACTTCGGGGCATTCGTGGATCTCGGCGGCATGGACGGTCTCATCCACGTGTCCGAGCTGTCGTGGAAGCACGTCGACCACCCGTCGTCGGTGGTGGCGGTGGGCGACGAGGTGGAGGTGCGGGTCCTCGACGTCGACCTGTCCCGTGAGCGCATCAGCCTGTCGCTCAAGGCCACCCAGGCCGACCCCTGGCAGGAGTTTGCCAACGCCCACCGGGTGGGCGAGCTGGTCTACGGCCGGGTCACCAAGCTGGTGCCCTTCGGCGCCTTCGTCCAGGTCGGGGAGGGGATAGAGGGTCTGGTCCACATCTCCGAGATGGCCACCCACCACGTCGAGCTGCCCGAGCAGGTGGTCACCCCCGGCGAGGAGCTGTGGGTCAAGATCATCGACATCGACCTCCAGCGCCGGCGTATCAGCCTGTCGATCAAGCAGGCGGCCGAGGGCGGCGAGGTGGCGGCGGAGTACCGGGAGGCCTTCGGCGAGCATGCCTACGACGACGCCGGCAACTACGTGGGGCCGGCCTTCGAGTTCGAGCCGGAGTCCGAGGCCCAGGCGGCGTGGGCCGAGTACCTCGAGCAGACCGGGGCCGACGGCGAGGACGGGCCCGGCCCGGCCGGCGCCAGCGGCCAGGGCCCCGTGGTCGGCGGGGGCGAGGAGTGGGAGGCCGGGGAGGAAGCCGGTGGGGACGAGGTCGCCGGGGAGGGTGGCGGCTGAGGGGGTCGATCCCCGCCAGCCAGGGGGCCCTTGCCGTCCCGGTCGTGACCAGCCAGCCGCGGCGATGATCCTGGTCGGCCTGACCGGGGGAATCGGCGCCGGCAAGTCCACGGTGGCCGCCGCCCTGGTCCGCCGGGGCGCCGCCCTGGTCGACGCCGACCGGGTGGCCCGGCAGGTGCTGGAGCCAAACGGGGGGGCGTACCACGCCGTGGTCCGGCGCTTCGGCGCCGGCATCGTCGAAGGCGCCGGGCATATCGACCGGAGGGCGCTGGCCGCCGTCGCCTTCTCCGACCCCGCCGCCCTGGCGGACCTCAACGCCCTGACCCACCCGGTCATCCGCCGGGTCATGGCCGACCGCATCGCCGAGCACAGGTCGGCAGCCGGGGGCCGGCCCGGGGCCGTGGTCGTCGACATCCCCCTGGTGGACCGGACCACCGTCGACGGCTGGGCACTGGACGGGTTGGTCGTGGTCGACACCCCCGACGACGAGGCCCTTCGCCGCCTGGTCGATCAGCGAGGCCTATCCGAGGGCGATGCCCGGGCCCGCATGGCCAACCAGATCAGCCGGGCGGCGCGCCGCGCCCTCGTCGCTCCCGGGCCCGGGTCGGTCCCCGGCCACGTCGTCGACAACTCGGGCACGCTCGGGGCCCTAGAGGCCGAGGTCGACCGGGCCTGGGACTGGATCGAATCTATCGGGGCAAGGTAAAAATAGATTACGGCAACATTGCTGGGCGCGGGATTGCTGGGCGCGGGATTGCTGGGCGCGTCGATCCCCAGACCGTCCGCAAGGCGATCAGCGCTGCCAACCGAGAGCGCTGGTTCGGGTCGTGGGCGTGCCGAGCGCGGAGTTGACCTTTTCTCCAGTCTGTCCTTCGGAGCTCTCCCGCTGGCGGGGCAGCCGGGTCGCTAGGATGGGCGGGGTGGCGGACTTCAAGGTCGTCTCCGACTTCGACCCGGCCGGGGACCAGCCGGCGGCCATCGCCGCCCTGGCCGAGGGGGTCAGGCGGGGCGACCGGTTCCAGACCCTCCTCGGGATCACCGGCAGCGGCAAGAGCGCGACGATGGCCTGGACCATCGAGGCCGTCCAGCGACCCACCCTGGTCATCGCCCCCAACAAGTCGCTGGCCGCCCAGCTGGCCAGCGAGATGGCGGAGCTCTTCCCCCACAACCGGGTCGAGTACTTCGTCAGCTACTACGACTACTACCAGCCGGAGGCCTACATCCCCTCCAGCGACACCTACATCGAGAAGGACAGCTCGATCAACGACGAGATCGACCGCCTGCGGCACTCGGCCACCGCCGCCCTGCTGACCAGGCGCGACGTCATCGTGGTGGCGTCGGTGTCGTGCATCTACGGGCTCGGCTCCCCCGAGGAGTACTCCGGACGGATCCTCCACCTGGTCCGGGGCGCCGAGCACGACCAGCGGGCCGTGCTGCGCCGCCTGGTCGACATGCAGTACGAGCGCAACGACACCAACCTGGTGCGGGGCAAGTTCCGGGTCCGGGGCGACACCATCGAGGTCCACCCGGCCTACGACGAGCACCCGGTCCGCATCGAGCTTTACGGCGACGAGGTCGAGCGGATCACCCGGGTGGACCTCCTCACCGGCGAGCAGCGGGGAGAGATCGAGGATCTGGTCATATTCCCGAGGACCCACTACGTGGCCGGCGACGAGCGCATGCAGGTCGCCCTCAAGGGCATCGAGGCGGAGCTCCAGGAGCGGCTGGCCTTCTTCGAGGCCGAGGGCAGGCTGCTCGAGGCCCAGCGGCTGCGCATGCGGACCTCCTACGACCTGGAGATGCTGGCCGAGGTGGGCGTGTGCTCGGGCATCGAAAACTACAGCCGCCACATCGACGGCCGCCGGCCCGGTGATCCGCCCCACACCCTCATCGACTTCTTCCCCTCCGACTACCTCCTGGTCGTCGACGAGTCCCACGTGACGGTGCCCCAGCTCCACGGCCAGTACGAGGGGGACCGGTCGCGCAAGGAGACCCTGATCGACCACGGCTTCCGGCTGCCCTCGGCCGCCGACAACCGACCCCTGCGCTTCGACGAGCTCTACCAGCGGGTCAACCAGTGCGTGTTCATGTCCGCCACCCCCTCGGCCTACGAGGTGGCCCAGTCGGCCCAGGTGGTCGAGCAGATCGTGCGGCCCACCGGGCTGGTGGACCCCGAGGTGGTGGTCAAGCCCACCAAGGGCCAGATCGACGACCTCATCGAGGCGATCAACCAGCGGGTGGCCCGGGGCGAGCGGGTCCTGGTGACCACCCTGACCAAGAAGATGGCCGAGGACCTGACCGACTACCTGCTGGAGATGGGGCTCAAGGTCCGGTACCTGCACTCCAACATCGACACGTTCCAGCGGATCGAGATCCTGAGGGACCTGCGCCTCGGGACCTTCGACGTCCTGGTCGGGATCAACCTGCTGCGCGAGGGTCTGGACCTGCCCGAGGTGTCCCTGGTGGCCATCCTCGACGCCGACAAGGAGGGCTTCCTGCGATCGGAGACGTCGCTGATCCAGACCATCGGGCGGGCGGCGCGCAACGTCGGCGGCCAGGTGGTCATGTACGCCGACCACGAGACCGAGTCGATGCGCCGGGCCATCTCCGAGACCCACCGCCGCCGGGCTGTGCAGCAGCACTACAACGCCGAGCACGGCATCGACCCCCAGACCATCCGCAAGGCGATCACCGACATACTGACCCTGGTGGCCGCCGGCCGGGGCGACGGCGCCAGGGGCACGACCCCGGTTCCCGGCGACGACCGGCGCAGCCGCAGGCGGGACAAGGCCCGCAGCGACCTGGAGGCCATGCCCAGGGGGGATCTCCTGCGCCTCATACAGACCCTGGAGGACGAGATGCACGAGGCGGCTACCGACCTGCGCTTCGAGTACGCCGCCCGCCTGCGCGACGAGGTCGCCGACCTGCGGGCCGAGCTGAAGGAGAAGGCACCGGTCACCTAGGGCCCGGATTGCCCGGCCCCGCGGGCGGTAATAACCATTGGATGGCCGCTCAGGACTCTCCGGGCCCGGGGTGGCGGTCGGGAGCAGCCGACGGCTCGGTGGCGGTCGGGGCCCAGCCAGCCCGGCTCGACTTCAGCCCCCTCGACGAGGCCGTCCACATCCTCGACAGCCCCGAGGAGCCCTGGACCGTGCAGGTCGAGGTGCGAGTCGCCGGCCAACTCGACGAGGCGCGGCTGCGGGCGGCCGTCCACGCCGGCCTGGCCCGCCACAGCCTGGCCCGGGGACGGGCCCTCCCCGCCCGCCCCTCCGACCGGGTCATGACCTGGGAGATCACCGAGGTGCCCGACATCGATGCACTGAGCGCGGTCGACCTGGCCGACGACCCGGCGGTCTCGGCCCATCGGGCCTGGCTCTACAGCAACGGGGTCCCCCTGGAGGCGTCGCCACCGCTGCGGGTGTGGCTGGTGAGGCGCCCCGCCGGCGACCTGGTCATGGTCAGCGCCCACCATGCCGCATTCGACGGCGTGGGCACGCTGCGGGTCCTCCAGTCGATCTCGCGCGCCTACGCCGGTGAGGCCGACCCGGACCCCCTGGCCAGCCTGCCCGAGGCCCGTGACATCGCCGCCCACCTCGCCACCGACGAGCCTGCGCTGCGGTCCAGGCGCCGCAGAGCGCTGGCCGGCAAGGCCCTCGATCTGGTGGATCCGCCCGCCCGCCTGGGCGCGGAGCGCCCGAGCGGCGGTCCCGGCTACGGCCTCCGTCACCTCTGCCTCCTGCCCCCTCCTGCCGGCGGGCGGGCAACGGTCAACGACGTGCTGGTCGCCGCCCTCAACATGGCCGTGGACGGCTGGAACGCCGAGCACGGCGTGCGGACCCGCCGGGTCGGCGTCCTGGTGCCGGTCAACCTGCGGCCCGAGGCGTGGCGGACCGACGTGGTGACCAACTTCGTGGTGCAGGCCAGGGTGACGACCGGGCCGGCTGACCGGCGCAGCCCCCAGAGGGTCCTCGACCGTGTCGTGGAGCAGACCCGCCGGATCAAGGAGGGCGAGGGGGCCGCCCTCTTCGAGGTGCTGCGGATCGGTCCCCGGCTGCCACTGTGGATCAAGCGCCGCCTGCCTGACGTCCTGGCGCTGACCGGCAACCGCCTGGTCGACACTGCTGTCCTGTCCAATCTCGGGCGGGTGGCCGATCCGCCCTCCTTCGGGCTCGGCGGGCCGGCCGAGATGTGGTTCTCCGCCCCCACCCGCATGCCCTGCGGCCTGTCTGTCGGGTCGGTGACGGTGGGAGGCCGGCTCCACCTCGCCTTTCGCTACCGCAAGGCGCTTTGGGGCGACGCGGCGGCCGACCGCTTCGCCGAGCGCTTCGCCGTCGAGCTCGGCGTCGTGGCCCGCGAGGCCTCCTGATGCCCGGCCGGCGCCGTGGCCGGGGCGGCCGCCGGCCCGGGCCCGCCCTCCTGCCTCGGGCCGACCGGGAGCCGCCCCTGCCTCCCCCGCTCCCCCCCGGCCGCCTGGTGGATGTCGCCGGCCGGGGGGAGATGATGGTCAGGGAGACCGCCGCGCCTCCGGGGGCGCCGACGATCGTGATGCTGCACGGGTGGGCGCTAGGTGCCGACCTCAACTGGTTCCGGGCCTACCGGACGGTGGCGGCCCACGGCCGGGTGGTGGCCGCCGACCTGAGAGGGCACGGTCGGAGCCTGCGCAGCGAGCAGCCCTTCACGCTCGACGCCGCCGCCGACGACGTAGCCGGGCTGCTCGACCACCTAAGGGCGGCGCCGGCCGTCGTCGTCGGCTACTCGATGGGTGGCTCCGTCGCCCTGCTGCTGTGGCGCCGGCACCCTCAGTGCGTGGCCGGGCTGGTGCTGCAGTCCACGGCCCTGCAGTGGCGCACCAGCCTGCGGGACCGGGCCGTGTGGAGCGCCCTGGCCGGCGTCGACTTCGGCCTGAGGCTGAGACCGCCCAGGGGCATCACCGAGCGCTACCTGCGGCGGGCGGTGGCCCACTGCCCCGAGCTGGCCCCGCAGCTGAGCTGGCTGCAGGCCGAGATCCGCAGGGGGGACCCGGCGTCCATCGCCGCCGCCGGGCGGGCCCTGGGCGCCTTCGACGCCCGCAGCTTCGCCCGGCGCGTCGACGTGCCCACCGCCGTGATCGTCAGCACCAGGGACCGCCTCGTCCGCCCGGCGCGCCAGCGTCAGCTGGCCCGGGCCATCCCCGGGGCGAGGCAGGTCGCCCTCGACGCCGCCCACAACGGCTGGATGGTGCGACCGGCCGAGGTCAGCCGGGCCCTCGACGCCGCCCTGGGGATCGTCATCGGGCGTGCCCGGGGGCCGCAGACGCCGGAGAGATCGGTCGCCGGAGGTGCCCGGGCCAGCCCGCTGGCGGCTGGTTTGGACTAGCGTCGAACACCAGTTCGCTGGTAATCTGGGTGGATGTCGGACCGGCTGGTGGTGCGCGGGGCCCGCGAGCACAACCTGAAAAACGTGTCCCTGGACCTCCCCCGCGACAGGCTGATCGTCTTCACCGGCCTGTCGGGCTCCGGCAAGAGCTCGCTGGCCTTCGACACCATCTACGCCGAGGGTCAGCGCCGCTACGTCGAGTCCCTGTCGTCCTACGCCCGCCAGTTCCTGGGCCAGATGGACAAGCCCGACGTGGACTTCATCGAGGGCCTGTCGCCGGCCATTTCCATCGACCAGAAGTCGGCGTCGCGCAACCCCCGCTCCACGGTGGGCACCGTCACCGAGATCTACGACTACCTCCGGCTCCTCTACGCCCGGGTGGGCGTCCCCCACTGCCCCCGGGACGGGACGGTCGTCGCCCGCCAGACCCCCCAGCAGATCGTCGACCGCATCCTGGAGCTGCCCGAGGGCGCCCGCTTCATGGTCCTGGCCCCGGTGGTGAGGGGGCGGAAGGGCGAGTACGAGAGCCTGCTCGGCGAGCTGGCCGGCCAGGGCTACGCCAGGGCCCGCATCGACGGCGACATGCACGAGCTGGCCACCCCCCCCAAGCTGGCCCGCTACGAGCAGCACACCATCGAGGTGGTCGTGGACCGCCTGGTCCGCCGGCCGGGGATCGAGCGGCGCCTGACCGACTCCCTGGAGACGGCGCTGCGGCTGGCCGAGGGGGTGGCCGAGGTGCAGCTGGTCCCGAGGGAGGGGGAGGCGGCCGAGGAGACCCTGACCTTCAGCCAGCACCTGGCCTGCCCGGCCTGCGGGCTGTCCTTCGACGAGCCCGCTCCCCGCAATTTCTCCTTCAACTCCCCGTACGGGGCGTGCCCGACCTGCGATGGCCTGGGCACCCGCTTCGAGGTCGACCCCGAGCTGGTGGTGCCCGATCCCGACCTCTCTATCGACGCCGGGGCGGTGGCCCCGTGGTCGGGGGCGCGCGGGGAGTACTTCGCCCGGGTGCTGGAGGCGGTGGCGACGGCCAACGGCTTTGCCACCGCGGCCCGCTGGTCGTCGCTGACCAAGGGGCAGCGCAAGGTGGTCCTGTACGGGTCGGGCACCGCGCCGGTCCACGTGCAGTACCGCAACCGCTTCGGGCGCACCCGGTCGTACAACACCCACTACGAGGGGGTGGTGCCGTGGCTGCAGCGCCGTCACGGTGAGTCGGACTCCGAGCACCTCCGGGACAACATGGAGGGATACATGCGCCTGGTCCCCTGCCCGGCGTGCGGGGGGGCCCGGCTCAAGCCCGAGAGCCTGGCCGTGCGGGTGGCCGGGCGCAACATCTTCGAGTTGTGCGACATGTCCCTGCGGGACTCGACGGCGGCGATGGCCCGGCTCACCCTGTCCGAGCGCGACCACCTGATCGCCGACCGGGTCCTGCGCGAGATCCGGGCCCGGATGCAGTTCCTGCTCGACGTGGGCCTCGACTACCTCTCCCTCAACCGGTCGGCCGCCACCCTGGCCGGGGGCGAGGCCCAGCGCATCCGCCTGGCCTCCCAGATCGGCAGCGGGCTGGTCGGCGTGCTATACGTCCTCGACGAGCCGTCCGTCGGGCTGCACCAGCGAGACAACCGCAAGCTGATCGACACCCTGCTGCGCCTGCGCGACCTGGGCAACACGGTGATCGTCGTCGAGCACGACGAGGACACCATCCGGGTGGCCGACCACGTGGTCGACATCGGGCCGGGGGCCGGCGAGCACGGCGGCGAGGTGGTGGTCTCTGGCACCGTTTCCCAGCTCCTGAAGGACAAGCGATCGGTCACCGGGCAGTACCTGAACGGGCGGCGCCGGATCGTGGTGCCATCGGTGCGGCGCACCCCCAAGGGCAACATCACCGTCAAGGGAGCAAGAGAGCACAACCTCAAGGGCATCGACGTCGACATCCCCCTGGGAGTGATGGTGGCGGTCACCGGGGTATCGGGCTCGGGCAAGTCCACCCTGGTCAACGACATCCTGCTGCGGGCCCTCATGCAACGCATCTACAAGTCCAAGGAGCCGCCGGGCCGCCACCGCCGGGTCGACGGGACCGACTCGGTGGACAAGGTGATCAGCATCGACCAGTCCCCGATCGGGCGCACCCCGCGGTCCAACCCGGCCACCTACACCGGGGCGTTCGACCACATCCGCCGCCTGTTCAGCACCACCACCGAGGCCAAGATCCGCGGCTACCTCCCCGGGCGGTTCTCCTTCAACGTCAAGGGCGGGCGCTGCGAGGCGTGCTCGGGCGACGGCACCATCAAGATCGAGATGCACTTCCTGCCCGACGTCTACGTGCCCTGCGAGGTGTGCAAGGGGGCCCGGTACAACCGCGACACCCTCGACGTGACCTTCAAGGGCAAAAACATCGCCGAGGTGCTCGACATGCCGGGCACCGAGGCGCTGGAGTACTTCGCCAACCAGCCGGTCATCGGTCGCCACATGCAGACCCTGGTCGACGTCGGCCTCGGCTACGTCCGCCTGGGCCAGCCCGCTCCCACGCTGTCGGGGGGTGAGGCCCAGCGGATCAAGCTGTCCAGCGAGCTGTCCAAGCGCTCGACCGGCCGGACCCTCTACGTGCTCGACGAGCCCACCACCGGCCTCCACTTCGACGACATCGCCAAGCTGCTCGGAGTCCTGTCCCGCCTGGTCGACCAGGGGAACACGGTCCTGGTGATCGAGCACAACCTCGACGTCATCAAGACCTCGGACTGGGTGATCGACCTGGGGCCCGAGGGGGGCGACGGGGGCGGCACGGTGGTGGTGGAGGGCACCCCCGAGCAGGTGGCCAAGACGGAGGCGAGCCACACCGGCCGATTTCTGGCCCCCTTGCTGGCCCCCCGCTGAGGGCGAACCGGAGCGCCGGAGCAGGCTCTGGACCACTGAGTACCCGGCCAGGTCCTTGGCGTCGCAGCCTCCGGGGTCACCACCGGGGCCTTCGGGGTGGTAGACGACCGCCACGCCCGCCTGCCCCGCATTGGGATCATACGGACCAAAGAGCGGACCACCAAGCTCATGGCCGGGCTCAGGGAACGGTCCGTCCGCATCCTCTCGGTGACGGCCTCCGAGCATGCCGGGCGTTGGCAGGTGAGCCTCGGATGCGAGGTCGCCGGCCAAGGGCGGGGCGCCGTCGAAGCGCTGGCGTCGCTCCAAGGCCAAGCTGGGCCGGGTCCACGCCAGGGTGGTCGCCGCTCGCTCCGATGGGCTGCACGAGCTCACCACCGCTTTGGCCACGACGTACGGCACCATCGTCGTCGAGGACCTGAACGTGGCGGGGATGACCGCTACGGCCAGAGGCTCGGGACACTGGCGAGGCAAGGCCGGGCTCAACCGGGCCGTTCTCGACGCCTCACCCGCCGAGCTGCGCCGCCAGCTCACCTACCAGCTCACCTACAAGACCACCTGGTACGGCTCTCGCCTGGTCGTGGCCGACCGGTGGTACCCGTCGTCGAGGACGTGCTCTGCGGCCAAGACATCGAAAGCCAAGCTGTCCCTGGCCGAGCGCACGTACTGCTGCGAGCACTGCGGCCTGGTCATCGACCGGGACCGGAACGCCGCCATCAACCTGGCCTCGCTTGTCGAGACCGTCAGCACCGGTACCGCCGCTGCGGCGGGAACCAGCCAGGACACGCTCCTGGCGAATGGACGGGGAGAGGAGAGGTCCATGGGCTCGCCCAGGTGCTCCTCGGCGAGCCGTCAAGACGGCACCGGCCCATCCCGGCCGGAGAGGACCGTCACCGCCACCCGGCGGCGGGTGACTCCGAAGCCCGTCCTCGTCGAAAGTGACAGATGAGACAGATTTCGGAACGGAGGTCGGAGAGCGCCACCACGGCGAGGCCGCAGGTCAGCTGGCCGTTGACGTAGCCCAGTCGCCCGTCGAGGGCGACCGGGCTCCCCGCAGGGGCAAAGCCGGTGAGGCCGAGGGCCAACATGGGGAGGGCACCGTTCCAGCCGGCCTGGACGCTCACCTGGCCGGCGCCCCCCGCCGTGATGGCGACGGTCACCCCGCCCGCAGTGGGGGTGGCGGTCACCCCGCCGCCGACGAACTGGCCATTGATCAGGGCCTCCACCTCGGCCAGCGCCGCGGCCCGCGCCGGGCCCGCCAGCCCGGCCAGCCAGCCGGGCTGGCCGACCTGGACCCAGGTGGAGGCGTGGCCGGAGAAGTTGCCGGTCAGGTCGGAGAGGTCGGGCGCGGCGGTGAAGCGCAGCACCTTGGTGGAGATCGGCGACGTCTGGAGCTGCGGCAGGGCGGCGTCGAGCAGCGACGGGAGCAGGGCGGTGCCCAGGCCGGCCAGGACGCTGTCGAGGCCGGTGACCGAGGGCAGGAAGGTGATGGTCCCCCCCGTGCCTGGCGAGGCACTGAGGCTGAGGCCGCCTGGGCTGGCCCCCAGGCCCCCGGTCCTGGACAGGGTGGCCCCTCGGGCAGTGGGCACCGGGAGGCGCATTGATTTGGTGGGTAGGACATCCGGGTATGGCAGTGCCGCCGTAGAAGCAAGCAAGGCGAGATGCGGGCTACGGCCCGCCACAAACAAGGAGGCCGGCCATGCCGGATCAGTCCCGACGCGCGTTCCTGCGCAACGTGTCAGCCGGCGCTGTGGCCGTGGGCGCCGCCGCTGCCACACCCGGCATCCTGGGCGGGCTGTCCGCTGCCAGCGCCGGCACCGAGGTCGCCGGTCCGGCCTCCCCCGGACCGCTCCCTGCCGGACCGCTCCCTGCCGGCCCGCTCCCTGCCGGCCCGCTGATGGCCTACATCCGAGACCCGGGCAGCGGGGAGATATCCGTGATGGTCGGCACCCGCCAGGTCACCTACCGCGACCCCGGGCTGGCGGCCCGCCTGGCTCAGGCCACCCAGGTCGGCTGAGCGCGACCGGCGATCCACCCACCCGACCCCACGATCCAGAGGAGCAGCCACATGTCATCTCACCGTGAAGCGCCCCAGATCTCCCAGGACCCGGTGGCGGACAACACCGACGTCTACGCCTTCGTAAGCCCCGACAAGGCCGACACGGTCACCCTGGTGGCCAACTACATCCCCCTCCAGGGGCCGGCCGGCGGGCCGAACTTCTACGCCTTCGGCGACGACGTGCTCTACCAGATCCATGTCCGTAACGGCCAGGCCGACACCGACACGGTCACCTTCCAGTTCCGCTTCACTACCGAGATCGGTAACCTCAACACCTTCCTCTACAACACCGGCCCGATCACGTCGCTCACCGACGCCACGTTCAACAAGCGCCAGTCGTACTCGGTGACCAGGGTGGACCGCACCGGCTCAAGGCTGCTGATGGCCGGCATACCCACCCCGCCCTGCAACATCGGGCCTCACTCGACTCCCAACTACCCGGCGCTGGCCCAGGCGGCGGTGACCAACCTGCCCGACGGCAGCGTCGTCTTCGCCGGCCAGAGGGCCGAGGAGTTTTACGTCGACCTGGGCGCGGTGTTCGACCTCCTCGACCTGAGGCCGTTCCAGAACCTGCTGGCCATCGACCCGATGGCAGCGGCGGGCGGCATCGACGCCACCCAGGGCCTCAACGTCAACACCATCGCCATCCAGGTGCCCAAGAAGCTGCTCACCGCCGACGGCTCCACGCCCACCGACCCGACCAAGTCGTCCTCGGTGATCGGGGTCTTCGCCTCGGCCAGCCGCCAGATGGGTCGGGTCTACGACAGCCAGAACAGCGGCAGGATCGTCGACTCGGGCCCCTTCGTGCAGGTGTCACGTCTGGGCAACCCCCTGTTCAACGAGGTCCTCGTCCCGCTGGGCAAGAAGGACCTCTGGAACTCCCGCGACCCCAACGGGGACAGTGCCTTCCTGGCCCGGGTCCAGACCCCCGAGCTGGTGGGCCTCCTGGCCAAGCTCTACCCCGGCGTGTTCCCCAACCTGGCCGCCTACCACAAGCCCCGGGCCGACCTGGTGGCCATCCTGCTCACCGGGATCCCCTCGGGGGTGGTCCCCGGCTTCCAAAACAACACCGGTTCCACCCAGGCCGACCTGCTCCGCCTCAACATGGCCGTCGCCCCCTCGGCCAATCCCAACAACCTGGGCCTGCTGGCCAACGACGCCGCCGGCTTCCCGAACGGCCGGCGCATCCTCGACGACGTGACCACGATCGAGCTGCGCGCCCTGGCCGGTGCCGCCCTGCCCCTGGTCGACAAGTCCTTCACCCCTGACGCGGCGGTGAGCAAGCTGACCACGGGGGTCAGCAACACGAACAACCCGCCTCTCGACATCTTCCCCTACATGGGGGTCCCCAACGCCGGATTCGACGTCACCCCGGGCTCGGCAGACCGCGCCGCGGGGACGGCCCCGTCGCCCACCACCGGCTCTGGCACCTCCGGCAGCTCGGGAGGGGCCACCAGCTCCGGCGGCACCGGCGCCGGGTCGTCCACCCCTGTGGGGGCACCGGCCACCGGGGACGGGGGCCCGTCCGGCGGGAGCCGGGATCTGCTCGGCGCCGGGGGAGGCGCCCTGGCCGCGGCGGCGGCGGCAGGGACGGTGGCCGCC
>JBOGGP010000039.1:0-13872 GCA_050744105.1 Acidimicrobiales bacterium | reverse complement strand
GCGGCGGGGTGGGTGGCGCCATGGGCAAGGGCAAGGGGGCGGCGGCCAAGGGCAAGGGTGCCGCCGCCAAGGGCAAGGGGTTCCTCGCCAAGGGCCGGAAGGACGCCTCCGGCGGGCCGTCTGATTCGCGCGCCCGCGCCGGGGGGCCCTACGCCCGACCGGGCCTTCCCGGTCAGATGTCCGGTCCCCGCCAGCTCACCACGGGCCTGACCAAGGTGCTGCCGGTGGTCGTGATCGGGCTGCTGATCGCCTTCGCCCTCTTTCCCGGGTTGCGCCGCTCGGCCGGCCACGACGCCAACCGGGTGGGCACCGCCATCCGCCAGCTGATCAGCCCGCACTTCACGGTCGACAAGCCCAACGGGGTCAGCGCCACCTCCGAGCAGCCGCAGGCGCCCGCCTACAACGTCTTCGACGAGATCACGGGAACGTACTGGGCCACCGCCGCCCCCGACAACGGCATCGGGCAGTCGATCACCGCCAGCTTCGCAGGCAAGGGGGTGAGGATCGACCAGATGATCTTCACCATTGGGACGGGGGTACCTGCCACCTACGAGAGCGAGAGCCGGCCCCAGAGGGTCAGGGTGGACCTGCTGGCGACCAGCGGCAAGCTGCTCAAGAGCGCACAATTCACCCTTAACGACACCTTTAGCCCGCAGAACGAGTCGATCCACGCGACCGGCGTCGCCAAGGCCGAGGTGACTATTCTTGGCGTGTACCCCTCGACCCAGGCTCAGAATTGCGCGATCGACGAGATCGAGTACTTCCAGAAGGACTGAAAGGGGTTTCGGCGGTGGTCGATGCGAAGCGGGGGTGTACCTGAAGTGAAGCCAGCTCATCAGAGGCCAGGGCGCCGCCTCCTCCACTCCGTCGTCGGGGTATCCACGTTGGCCGCCGCCGTGATCGTGCCGGTGAGTGTGGTCTCGCTGCTCAACTCCGGTCCGGCCAAGGCCTCTGGGGTGCTCAGCGAGTCCTTTACCCAGTCCTGGCACGGTTGCACCAAGCCTGCCGGCAAGACCCGTGCCGTCGCTGTCGGGGCCGAGGTCTGCTACCACGTCCAGGCCAGCCTCCCGGCGGGCGCCACCGCTCTCGGCGGACTGACTCTCGACCTCCAGTTCCTCGACAGGCAGGGGATGCCGACCACCGACGAGTACTTCGCCACAGCGGGCGCCGGCCCGCCAGGCGGGAGCGGCTCCGTGTTGCGGCCCTTTGCCCTGGACGCCCGGGCAGGCTTCGTGCCGGCCTACAAAGGAAGCCCGTCGCCAAGCTCGCCGGCTACGCCCAACCACGCGGTGATCCGGCTCGGCCGCCTCGCCGCCGGCATCACCACCTTCTCCGTCGACGTAGCCGGGGTGCCGACCCACGACGCCACGCCGGCGCCGGTGTCACTGGAGGCGACCCTCACGTCCTCAGGCGCCAAGCCGAAGACGTTCACCTGCGCGGTGGGGACATGCGCCCTCTCGATCAGCCCGGCGGTCCCGAGCTTTCACGTGGTGACCAGCGTGGAGTTGGGCAAGGCCCATGCCGGTGGGGGCGCCGGCGGGGGGACGCTCATGGGGGGAACCCTGCCCATGACGTCGAAGGTGACCAACACCTCCGCCCTGGCCGCCACCGGACCGACCTTCTGCGAGGCGCTGGCCTCGGGCGCCCGCCTGGTCGGCGCGGCGTCGATGACCCGGGGGTCGGACAGCACGCCGGTGCGCCTCGGCGCCTGCGGGTCGGGGCCGCGGGCACGTACCACGTCGACGCTGGGGCCGGGGCAGTCCGTGAGCCTGCGCTACAAGGTCGCCGTCCCCACCACTCCCCAGCTGCCGGCCTGCGCGACGGCCACGGCCGGGTTTTGCACCTCGCTGCAGATCGGCTCCCAGAGCGCCCCTGACACGGTGACCCCCACCACGGCGCCGGCCGGCGTGCGCGACGCTCTGATGCCTGCCCACGGGGTAGTGGCCGAGGACACCCACGCCCCGCCGACGGCCGCCCCTGCCGGCGCCGACGTCTCCCAGAGCGTGGTCCTGGACACCAACGGCCCCGCCAGCCCCAACGTGGTGCCCGGTGAGACCCTCATGTACACGGTGACCGTCACCGTGCCCAAGATTCCGATGTCCATGATGGTCGTCTCCGGCAGCATCGGCGGGGTCAAATTGGTCGACACCCTCCCGCCCGGCATCGGTCTGGCCGTCGACAGCTCCGGAAGCCTTCTCGGCGGCAGCGTGACTGCCTCCGGTGGGGGGACGGTGCCGGCGACTGTCCCGACAACGGTCGCCGGCGCCGACGTCCTGACCGTCGACTTCGGCTCGTCCACTCTCGACCCGGGCACCTACAAGGTGACGTTCCCGGCGTATGTGCTCGACACGGCCACCGCGGGGACGACATTCGCCAATGCCGGCGACGCCGTGGTCACCTCCACGGTGACAACCCAGGCGCCGACCCCGCCGGCGCCGACCACCACGGTGGCGCCGACCACCACGGTGGCGCCGACAACGACCACCACCACCCTGCCTCCGCCCCCGCCGCCCCCGGTGACGACCCCTGACACTGCGGAGTACGTGGTGGACGATGGGATGACGGGTGGGGGCGCTCCTTTGACCGCACAACTGACCGTCGTGGTGCCGGCGGTAAGCTTCGGGCTGGTGGTCAGCCCCACCACGGTCAACAACGGCGACGCGGTCACCTTCACGGGGACGTTGACCAACACCAGTGCGGCGACGGCCTACGGGCCCTCGGTCAGCTTTTCCCTCACCCCGCCAGGGGGCGCCGGCAGGTTCCTGAGCGCGGCGCCGACGCTCGATCCGGCGAGCTCGGCGGGTGTGGCGTTGCAGGCGGGGGCGACCCCGACGGACTTCACGGTGACCTTCCCTGACGTGGCGCCCGGTGAGATGCCCAAGATCGTCCTGGACGGGACGGCGGCCACCAGCGCCACGGTGACGGGCACGGCTACCGTCACCTCGACGCTCACCGCCAACGACCTGCCGGCGGGCGATCCCAACCCGCCGGCGGTCAACACCGACGCGGCCATCGCCGGCGTGGCGGCCACCGTGACGGATGCGCCGGCGGTGCCTGTCACCGTGCTGCCGCCGCCGACGGTGACCACCACCGTGATCACCTCGGCCGATCCCAGCCTGAGTGCCAGCTGCGCGACGCCCACCAGTGGGGGGGCGGTGCCCGAGGGGGCCGACGCCTGCTACTCGGTGGCGCTCAACCTGGCAGCCGGGCAGTTGCTCACCGGCGAGAGCGTCGCCCTCCAGTTCGAGGACTCCAGTGGCAACGCCAGCAGCGCGATCGTCTTCCCGTCGAGCGGGCCTGCCGTGGGGGTAACGGTGAACGGCGCCTCCCAGGTTGGGACTCTCTCGGGCGGCGTCCTCACCGTGAGCCTGGGCAACGTCGGGTCGTCCACGGCCACGTCAGTTGTCATCGAGGTGCCGGGCGTGGTGACGGCGGGGGCGCCGGCGGGCGGGGGAGCGGGCCCGGCCGTCTACCTGAGCGCGGCCTTCACGGGGACCGACGCGGCCAGCCAGACCCTGACGGCTACCTGCAGCGCCAGTGTCACCACCAGCTGCACGGCGCCGAGCCCCGGGATCGTCCCTGCCCTGCCCCTGGTCAGCGTGATCAAGTCCATCACCCTGGCCTCGCCGCCGATCAACCCCTCGGACAGCAACCCGGTGGTCCAGGCCGGCGACACCGCCACCTACTCGGTGATGATCGCCGACGCCGCCGGCCCGACCGCGGTCAGCGCGAACAACGTGACCTTCTGCGACACGCCCAGTGACCCGGGGGTTACATTCCCGGGCCAGTCCACCCTCACGTCGCCGGCGGGTGTGGTCTCCCACCCCGGTTTCCAGGTGTGCAGCTCGGGCTCGACGGTGGGACTGGGGACCCTCGCCCCGGGACAGACCGAGACCCTCGCCTACACGGTCCAGCTGCCGCAGATCTTTACGAGCAAGTGCGCCAGCATGGCCATGGACTTCTGCAACACGGCGAAGGTCACCTCCCAGAGCCTGCCGACCACGCCCTCGCCGACGGTGACCACCGTGTCGGTCCAGTCGGTGCTCGACGTTGTCCCCGGCCCGGCGGTGACCGAGACAGTGGCGGCCCCGACAGGGCTGCCGTCCATCCCCGACGTGACCGTCGGCGAGCAGCTGACCTACACGGTGACCATCAACGTCCCCGCCGGCGGGGAGCGCTCGGCCACCCTGGTGGACGACCTGCCGCCCGGCATCGGCATCCAGACCCACAGCGGGGCGCCCCCCACCCTGTCGGGAGGGATGCCAGTCACACCTCCGGGCGAGACGGCGCCCACCCTGGGCGGGGGAGCCAGCCTGCAGAGCGTCCTGGACACGGCGACCGTGGGCAACTCTGGCACCGGGACCGACAACCAGCTGACGGTGACCTTCCCGGCCCTGGTCAACCCGACCGGTGCCCTGGACGGCGAACCCCTCCGTTTCTCCTTCCCGGCCTACGTCCTCAACCTGCCCACCACCACGCCGGGCACCCCCTTCGCTGGCTCCGCGTCGATGGCCAACCTGAGCTGGGTCACGCCCAACGGCGCGATCAACCTCATGGGGGCGTTCAACGCATTGACCCAGACGCTCACCGACGTGGAGCCCCAGCTGGGCGCGACCCAGACCATCTCACCGGCCTCAGGGCTGGCGGACAGCAACGACCTGATCACCTTCACCGACACCCTGACCAACAGCGGGGGGTACACCGCCTACGGGGCCTGCCCGGTCACCTCGCCGCCGTCGCCGCCGGCCAGCTGCGGGCCGACCATCACCGCCGTCCTGCCGGCCGGCTTCAGCCTGGCCCCCACGCCGGCCGGTGAGCCGGCAGGGACCACGGTCAGCGCCAGCGGCCAGACGGTGACCGTGGTGGCCCCGCCGGTGGAGGGGGGGGCGAAGACAACGGTGACGTTTGCGGTCAAGGCGGCGGACCCGACCAAGAGCATCACCGGCGGCGCCGGGGTCACGGCCACGCTCAACTACACCAACCTGCCCGACAACGCACTGCCGCCGGGGCCCCCGGCCAACGCCACCCCCAATGCCACGGCCCGGGCCGAGGCGCCGATCGTGCTCGGCGCCACCCCGGTGGCCTTCAGCGCCCCCAGGCTGGTCAAGACGTCACTGGCGTCGTCGACCACCGTGCAGATCGGCGAGGTGCTGACCTACGAGGTGAGCTTCGACGTGCCTCTGAGCGGCACCACGGCCACGTCGTTGACCGACACCCTGCCGGCGGGGCTGGCCTTTGCCAACGACCCGGGCGACTCGGGCCACCCGACCTGCAACGCCACGGCCACCGTCCAGAGCGACGCCAAGTGCGTCACGGTGAGCGCGGTGGCCCCGGCCACGGCCGCAGGCCTCGACTCGCCCACCACCGCCGCGCTGGCAGCGATCGTCCTGCCCAAGGTGACCTCCCCGACAAGCCTCACCGTGGCGCTGGGCTCGCTGTCCTATCCTCCCGTGACCTCGCCGCCGGCCAGCGCTGCCCCGACGGCTGCGGTCAACGTCTTCTACGACGTGGTCGTCCAGGACAGCGCGGCCAACCTGGCCTCGACGGGCGCGGCGCCGGCGAGCCTGACCAACATGGCCACGCTCTCCTACGACACACCTCAGGCCAACACGGTCAAGCTGGGCCCGGTCATGGCCGCCCCGGTCACCGTCGTCAACCCCGACCTGACCGGGGCGGTGACCCTGACGTCCACCCCGGTGCCGGCCGAGGTGGGGGTGGTCTCGGCCAGCCCGGCCCTGGTCAAGGTCTCGGCCAGCGTGGCGGCGCCGCCGGCCGGCACGGCCTTCGACACCGGCATCACCGTCACCCTGCCCGCCGGCCTCCACGCCGTCGACACGGTGACCGACCACCCGACGTGCTCGGTCACCGGGGTGAGCGGGCAGACCCCCGCCTGCGCACCGCCGCCGGGCTCGGCATCGGCGGCGCCGGCGACGTGCTCGCCGGGTGACCCGGCGCTGTCCACCTCGGTGCCCACCCTCGGGGGGGCCACCACCGGTGGGGCCAACCTGGCATCGGGCAGCGGTGCGGTGGCCACGCTCAGCTTCGACGCCTGCGTGGACCCGGCCACCGCCTTCAACGGCACGTCCACCCAGACCATCACCGCAGCAGTGACCTGGCAGAGCGGGCTCAGCACCCCGCTGTCGACCCCGCACACCTACCCGGCCATCAAGGTCGACACCACCATCGACTTCACGGGCACGTCGGCCAGCCTGGCCCTGGCCGGCGGGGCGGCGGGCAGCGGGGCGACGTTCACCTTCGGCCAACCGGTGCCGTTCACGGCCACGGTGACCCTGCCCCAGGTCAACCCGTGCCCGCCGGCCACGGGGACGGCGCCGCCCGCGTGCACGCCGCCAGGGACCTCCAGCGGCGCCACGGCACCGCCGGCGACGGCGGCCACGTCCACCCTGCCGGCGTTCTACGCCTGCGTGTACCTGCCGGCCAACCTGGTGGTGGTACCCGGCGCCGGCCTGGGCGCCACCGGTGCGGCGGCCACCACCCTGGCCGCGCCGACGACCACGGGGACCATCACCATCGGGGGTCCGGCCACGCTGGTGACCGACCCGGCCAAGTTTGCCGACCCCAGCTGCAAGGCCAGCGGCAACAACCCGGCGGCCACCAGTGAGCTCGACTACCCGGCCGGATGGACGCTGCCCTTTACCAGCTCGCCGGCGGCGGGGGCCGACACCTTCACCCAGGTGATCGACGTGGAGACGGCGCCCGACCAGCCGGCCACGGCCAACCAGGCGGCGTACGTCAACCCGCTGAAGGCCGGGGACACCGTCACCGGTGCCGGGCTCAGCGTCGGCCTGTCGGGGCGCAGCCAGACGCCTCTGTCGGTGGCCACCCAGTCGTTCCAGATCGTGGAGCCGGCCCCGGCACTGGCTGTTTCTTTCCCCAACTCCCAGAGCGACAAGGTGGGCACCTCAGTCACCGCCCAGGCCATCGTCGCCAACACCGGGACCTCGCCGGCGTACAACCTGGTCGTCGGGATATCCGTGCCCAGCGACACCACCACCGCCTTCACCCCGGTCTCGGCCCAGGCGGGGGCGGCGGCCGGCGGCGCAGGCGGCCCGCCCGGCGGGTCGGGCACCACGACGACGGTGGCCCCGGGCACGACCACGTCGACCACGGCGGCGCCGGCCAGCACGTCGAGCACGTCGAGCACGGTGCCGGCGACCACCACCTCGACGGTTCACGGGGCGTCGGTCCACGCCGCCGACACGACCACCACCTCGTCGACCACCACCTCGACGACCACCACCTCGACGACCACCTCGTCGACCACCTCGTCGACCACCTCGTCGACGACCAGCTCGTCCACCACCTCGTCGTCGACCAGCTCCACCACGGCGCCGACGTCCACGGTGGCCCCCACGATCCCGGGTGGCGGGGGCACCTCGCCGCCCACGCCGGCGGCGCCGGCCTGCACCCCCTCGGCCGGGGGCGGGACCAGCGGTGGCGGGGGCTCGGGCGGCACCGGGGCGGCGGTGTGGACGCCGACACCGGCGGCGGGGTACGCCACCACCTACACGTCCCCGGGGCCGCTGGGGGCCGGCCAGTGCGAGATCTTCACCTTCAGCTTCACCATCCAGCAGGGCGTGATCAACGGGACCACCATCCCGGTGACGGCCAGCCTCATCGAGGCGACCAGCGTCCCGGGTTCCAACAACACGCCGCCCAGCACCGGGCGGGTCTACGCGTCGCCGACCAGCGGCGGGCCCAACCCGCTCCACGGGGTCACCGCCCAGTCCATGGCCATCACCGTCATCGGCCCGATCGCCGACCTGGTGACCGCCATCACGCCGCCGGCGGGGGCGGTGTCGCCGGGCAGCACCCCGGCCTTCACCGTCACGGTCATGAACAAGGGGCCCGATGCCATCAGCGGACTGGACGTGTCGGTGTCGTCCACCCCGGCGCTGACCAACCCGCTGGTCCAGGCCGGCGGCTCTCCGGCGGCCAGCCCGTCCACGCCCACGACCACGACGCCGGGCGCCAGCACCACGACCACCGCTCCGGGCGACACGACGTCGACGACCACGCCGGGGTCGACCTCCACGACGGCGCCGGGCCAGGCCGGGGCTTCGGCACTGCGGGCGGCTGACACCACGACGACGTCGACCACCGTCCCGACCACGGGTGCGACGCCGACCAACAACGGCACCTACAGCCAGTCGACCGGGCTGTGGACGATCGACCTGCCGTCGGGGGCCAGCGGGGCGCTGACCTTCACCGGCCAGGTCTCGCCCACGGCCAGCGGCAACCTGACCGTGGCGGCCACGGCGACGGTGGGATCGGGCGTCGACGACCCGACACCGAAGGACGGGACGGCGTCGGTGACCGTTGCCCTCCAGGCCGCGGTGGGAGTAAGCGTCAAGGTGGCCCAGCAGGGCGCCCTGGTGTCGGGCCAGGCCGCCACCTACGTGATCACGGTGGCCAACGCCGGGCCGGCCCCGTCGGGGTCGATCAGCCTGAGCGACACTATGCCGGCGGGCACCGGCTTCGTCAACGCCTCCGGCAGCGGGTGGAGCTGTGGCAACACCTTCACCCTGACCTGCACCTACGCCGGCCCCCTGGCCGCGGCGGCCAACACGGCGGTCACGGTGAACGCCCTGATCGGTGCCCCGACCGGGGCGACGGTGACCAACACGGCGACGGTGACGACGGCCAGCAACTCGGCTCCGCCGGACCAGACCAAGTCCAGCGTGACCGGCACCGTCCAGGCGTCGACCATCACCGGTGCCGGCTCCTCGCAGCAGGGAGCACCGGCGGCGACGGCGGCGGCGGCCCCGGCGGCGGCGGCCGCGGCCAGCGGGCCGCTGGCCTTCACCGGAGCCCCCTCGGTGCCCGAGGTGCAGCTGGCGGCGTTGCTGATCCTGCTCGGCGCCCTGCTCCTGCTGGCCTCGCCCGGCCGGCGCCGGCGCAGCCTGGCCGTCCTCGGCCGGGTGGGCAGCCACGGCCGGGGTCTGTCCGGGCGGGTGCTCGGCCGGGGTCTGGGCGGGCGGGTGCTCGGCCGGGGTCTGTCCGGGCGGGTGCTCGGCCGGGGCTCGGCTCGGGGCGTGCACGCACGACGGACGGGGGATCGGCGCCGGCCTGGAGGGTCGCCGTCGGGCGGCTCGGCCCCGGGTGGGTACGGGCGGGGTCAGCACCGGCACCGCAGGGGCGGGGCATGAGCCTCTTTACCGCCCTGGCCCAGGACCACCTCGAGGTCCACCCCGGCGGTGGGGCGTCGGTGGAGCTGACCGTGCGCAACACCGGCGCCGTCGTCAACGAGTACCGCTTCGAGATGCTTGGACCGAGCGGGCCGTGGGCCGTGGTGGAGCCGGCCGTGCTCCCCCTGCTGCCGGGCCAGGACGGCAAGGTCACCGTCAACTGGCGGCCCCCCCGCACCGCCGAGGCGGCGGCCGGCCGGGTCCCCTTCGGGGTCCGGGTCATACCGGCCGAGCGCCCGGAGGAGTCGCAGGTGGAGGAGGGGATCCTCACCGTGGCCCCGTTCTACGCCATGGGAGTGGTGCTGGTCCCGGTTACGTCGCGTGGCCGGTTCTTCGGCTCCCACAAGGTGGCGGTGGAAAACCAGGGCAACGCCCTCGGTGCGGTCGCCCTGGCCGCCCTCGACGTCGACGCCCTGCTGAAGTTCCGGATACGCCCGTCGTCGTTTGGCCTCAAGCCGGGCGCCGGCCGCACGGTCAGGATGCGGGTCTACCCCCGCCGCCGCAAGCTGAAGGGCCACAACGAGCAGCGCAGCTTCCACGTCCTGGCCAGCATGCAGGGCCAGGAGCCCCAGCGCGTCGACGGCGCCCTGACCCAGCGGGCCCTGATCGCCGGGTGGCAGTTCAAGGTGGTCGTGCTCGCCCTGCTCCTGCTCATTGCCGCCCTGGTCATCCCCAGGCTGCGCCACAACAACGCCCACACCCTGGTCGACTCCTCCATCCCCCTGCCGCCGACGCCGGTGGCGGCCACCCCCCTCAACGGCACCAGCATCCGCCTGACGTGGTCCAACGCCGGCCAGTTCATATTCTCCGGCTACGAGGTCCAGGAGAACGGCCAGACCGTCGCCACCCCGTCGGCGAGCGAGAGCGCCCACATCTTCACCGGCCTGACGGCCGGCAGCAACCACTGCTACACCATCCGCGCCCTGGATCCCAAGAACCAGAAGGATCCGGCTTCGATGTTCTCGCCCCCGGCGTGCGCCACCACCCCGCTGCCCCCGCCGCCCCCGCCGCCCCCGGTCACCATCATGACGGCGCCCCCGCCCGCCCCTGGGGCACCACCTGCCCCCGTGCCCGTCACCGCCCAGGTCATCGACACCGCCGACATCAAGCTGACGTGGACGCCCCAGGGCAACCCGGCCACCTTCGTCATCCAGGACGCCGGCCAGCAGGCGGCCAACCCGGCCGGCACCGACTCCGCCCACACCTTCTCCGGCCTGGCACCGGCGTCGACCCACTGCTACACCATCTGGGCGGTCAGCCCCACCGGGGAGTCCCCCCATGTCGGACCCCTGTGCGCCACCACCACGTCGGTGGCCGCCGCCGCCGCCCCGTCGCCGCCCCCGCCGCCGACCAACGTGGCCGTCACCTCCACCGGGCCGACGTCGCTGCAGATCAGCTGGACCGACCCGCCCGGGGGAGTGGCCACCGGCTACCAGATCTTCGAGAAGGGCGGCCTGGTGGCATCGGCGCCGGCCGGCGCCACCGGGGCGGCCGTCACCGGCCTGGCCGCCGGCAGCAACCACTGCTACGCCGTCCGCTCGGTGGGCGGCAACCTGACGTCGGCATTCGCCCCTGACGCCTGCGCGTCGGCCGGCGGCTCGGCCGGCGGACCGGTGTCGCTCGGCACCCCGGGGCTGGACTCGGTGGCGGTGAGCGTCATGGCCCCGAGCGAGGGGGACGGCCGGGCCCTGGTGGGCTCCACGGTCACCTACGCGGCGGTCGTCAACGTGCCGTCGGGCGGCTCGCCCATGACGGTCCTGACCATCAACCTGCCGCCGGGCATGGCCGTCAGGACCCTCCCCGACTCGCCGCAGCTCTCCGGTGTGCCCGAGCTGAGCTACGGCCCCATCGACCCCGTCCTGCACACCGACGCCGGCGGAGGCTTCAACGGGGTCCTGAGCGGCGCCGTCCTCGGCGCGCCGGGGGCCCAGCCGGGCGCGACCACCCCGACTACCAGCACCACGATTGCCGGCACGGCGGCGGCCAGCACGGCGGTCGTTGGTGGCACGGCGGCGTCGGCCGGTGCGGCGGCGTCGGCTGGTGCGGCGGCGTCGGCTGGTGCGGCGGCGAGCCCGGCGGCGGCTGCGGGGGCAAGCACGGCGGCGTCGGCTGGTGCGGCGGCGAGCACGGCGGCGGCGGCAACCGGGGCCGTCCCGGGGGGGCAGTCGGTCACGCTCAACTTCAAGAACCTGACATCTACCGCCGCCGGCCAGGTCACCGGGGCCACCATCTCGGTCGACGTCCCCGCCGTGGTCCTGAACGTCCCGACCAACACCGACGGCGCCTCGCTGGCGGTGAGCGGCGTCCTCACCTGGAACAACGGGGCCAACTCGTCGCCGGCGGTGACGTCGACGATCACGGTGGCCAACCCCAAGCCGGCGGTGACCCTCGCCAACGGTGCGACATCGGTCACGGTCAGCCTGCCCCAGACCGGCACCGCCATCTGGGACCCCGAGATCCTGGTGTCGGGCGGGGGGGCGTCGTGCTCCTCGGTGACGACCACGGCGCCGTCCACCGCCCTGGTGGCCAACGGGTGCACCACGCCGGCCAAGGCCTTCCTGGCCGGCAAGCTGGCCTTCGGCCAGACGGTCACGGTCAACCTGTCCGGGGTCCTGCCGGGGAGCTGCCCGGTCGTCACCGTCGAGTGGGTGAGCGCCCTGGCGCCCGGCCAGATCCTGCCCACCGCCCAGTCCGGCCAGGCCGAGGCCTACGCCTACGCCCGTACCGGACCCGACGACCAACCGGCCAACAGCGCGTCCATCGCCCCCCTCGGGCCGGCCACCGACACCGTGCAACAGGCCTGCACCGGCTGAGAGTACCGGCAAGCCCGCCTGCGAACCTCCCCGCAGCGCCCCACCGGCTAAACCGGGGACGGACGCGATGGTGGCGGTCGGCGACGCGATGGTGGCGGTCGGCGACGCGATGGTGGCGGTCGGCGACGCGATGGTGGCGGTCGGCGACGGCTGTGGCCCGTAGGTGCCGACGGCCTCGACGGCGGCCCAGCACAACAGTTGAGAGCCCCCGCCTGGTCATGTGGCCGCGAATGACTTGGTGTCGGACTGAGGATGACGTGGGGTGAGGCCGGTCCAGCCTCAGAGTTGTGCGGGCCGGGGGAAGCGGCTCGCCTCACCGATCTCGGCCACGAAGGTGGCAACGGGCACGGGGCCGGCACGGGGCCGGTACCGAAATGGCCTGAACAAACCGCCCGACCGGTCGGAAACGGTCCGCCGGCGTCCTGGGGCGCATTGGCTTCGAATGGGCTCGGCCACGCAGAAAGCGACCACGTGCAGCGGGCTCCGATGGCCGGGTCGTCGCCCCTCGCCGGTGAGGGTCCGCCGGCCACGCACAAGGCGACGACCTGCGGCGGCGGACTAAAGGTGGCGGGTGGCGGGTTGGGGAATCGAATCGGACGGTGGGTGGAGATTTGGACGGATCGCCCCGTTTGGACGTTTTGCGCCGTATTGTGGCGCGATCCGTCCAAACGGCTGGATCCGTCCAAAAGTCTGGCCCTGTGTTGTGTACGGCGACCGTTTGTGACCCCTCGCCAATGCTCACCCGGACGAGGATCGACCACGGGCCGCCGGGCCCGCCCGCTGAGCCACCTGACCGAGCCATCCGCGTGAGCAATCGGACCGCGGGCGACGTTGGTCGTCCCGGAGGCTCAGCCTGGCCTTCCTGGGAGCGCCCCGCGCCTCGGAGGCTCGCGCTCGCCGTCGCCGCTTCGCCAGCTCGGGTACCGGCCCCAGTCCGGTGGGCCGCCGGACCATCCGGCGCCGGCGCCGCAACGGCCTCGGTGTCTGGATTTCAGCCCACGATGCCCAGCTCGGCCAGCACTGCCTCGTAGTCGATGGCCGCCTTGGCCGCCGCCGCCCGGTCACCGTTGGCCTCGAGGGCGGCGACCAGCGCTCGCCACAGCCCGTCGCGGAAGCGGTCGACCGAGAGCCCTCGCTCGGCGGCCACCACGGCCTGGGCGGCGTCGCCGGCGTCGAGCAGGGCGGCCGCCAGCTGCTGGGCCACCTCGGCGGCGGCGATGCGGAAGCGCTCCCGCCGCTCGACCACCCAGTCGGCGGAGCCCGCCCCCATCAGCAGCTCCCCCCGGTAGGCGCCGAGAGCCACCCATCCCTCGGCGATCTCGGCGGCACGGTCTCCCCGCCGGCGGGCCTCGCCGGCCGCCCGCAGGGCCCGGCCGAATATGGCCACGTCGACGGTGTCGTCGGGGCCCACCGCCAGGCGGTAGGCGTCCCCGTCCCTGGCGACCAGCGTCGGGCCACCCGAGGAGGCGCTGCCGGCGCCCGGGTGGCCGGCGGCCCCGCCCGCTCGCCGCCCGTCGGGGCCCGACCTCGGTCCGGGCAGCGAGTCGAGCAGCTGGCGGAGCGACGAGATGGCCACCTGCAGGTTGCGGGTACCGCCGCGCTGGTCGTCGTCGGGCCACAGGGCTCCGATCAGCTCGTCGCGATGGACGGGGGCACCCCCTCCGACCGCCAGCAGCCTCAGCACGCTGCGGGCCCGGGGCTTGACCGGGCTCAGGTCGACCAGCTGGTCCCCGAGCCACAGCTCGAAGTGCCCGAAGCAAAAGATCCGCAGGCCATCCCGGGCCCGGCCGCCATCCCCCCCGCCCGCCGGCCCCCCGCCCGCCGGACCCCCGCCCGCCGGCCCCCCGACC